>JBHIFE010000010.1:0-24613 GCA_046760985.1 Dehalococcoidales bacterium | reverse complement strand
CCATTTTCTTGAGTTTTCGGTTCTTGATAGCATCCTCAAGATTCCTATGTGAGGTATATTTGATCCATTCCCCCACCGGGGAAACAATGACTTCAAGACCAGCATCTTCACATACCTTCACCAAGTCGTTGTTGCTAAATCGGTTGGAACGTAAAAAGATTTCACCATTGATGCCAACCAGTGGTCTTCTGGGTAGGTCAGGGTCAATCAGGGACTTGAATTCAGAAGCTGCCCGCAATAGGATGTCATCGAATTTCTCTTTTTTGCGAATACGGTTCGCAATCTGGCTCAAGTAGCCATCAAACAGTCTATCTGCCATCCCTCTCTGTTTTTCGTAAGGGCGAGTGCGCCAGAGAAGTTTTTGTAAATAGTCTGTGGCAACGATACCCTTCCAGGCGAGGCGCTCAAAATCAGAACCAAGGTTCAAATCACGATAAGCATTGTTGGAGACGGTGGTTCGTATTGGCAGGTCAAAGCCAATCTCCTTAAGTATCCTGATCTGTTCTGCAGCATACTTGCCGAGACGGCATGGACCGTACGAACCAGTCATAAACCCCTCAGCATCCTTCAAATTAGCCCCATCCTCATAATAGAGTCTCATAAAGCCACCTAGAGTTACCCGATAGGGTAGACATTCCGTGCCCGATGTTACCTGATTGCTATAGAGGAGATCACGCTCGTCTGGCTCAGGAAGGACGGTCGCCTCAACCCCACAGGCTCGCATTGCCGCAGCGACGACCTCGGCATGAGGTGACATCCTGGGTATGAGAAGAATTTTCTTTGAATTGATGTGTACTGACGTTCCTCGGTAGATGTCTTTATGCTGGACCTCACGATACTTAGCAGAACAAGCATATCCTTTAATGGTATCAACGAAGGCTTCAAGACGAGTAACGATGCCAGCCTCGGCGGCATGTTCATCAATTTCCAACTGTCCTAGAGGCTTGCCACCCATAATATCTTCCAAAATCCTGAGTATGAATGAGTTGGGTCCACAGCCAAAGTTGGTCAGTACCAGACCATATAGCTGTTGCTCTGATGCAGTTATGGCAGCGCCAGCTATGAACTTGCTCTCATATAGCCAGTACGGGCGGTCTGAGTATTCCTTGGGATCTACCGAGGCAAGAGGTAGAAAATCAAGCGGTATCGGCACCACACCAAGCTGAGCCAGTTTTTCAGCGATGCCAAGGTTTGCCCCGGAATCTTGGGACATGTATGACCTGGAGAAGAGAACCACACCCAATTGGTTGCTTTCACCAAGTTGCTTCAGTAGCTTATTGCCAAACGTTGCTCGGTCTACCTCAAATCTTTGTTGTGCTTTACTGCCAGCCAGAGCCGCTTTCTTGCCACTCCTTCTGCTGAACCCCATCCTTACCGCAACATCAACCAGACTGTTTATCACCTCAAAGTTGCCCCGACCGAAGTCAATGATGGGGGTCAACAGCCTTTCCCCGAGATTGAGAGCCTGACGTATTATGAATGGGGACGCCTGAATCAGGGGGCAAGCGTATTTCTGGTTCTCATCCCCTTCTTTTTTGCCCAACCGGATAGTACAAGGGTAGAGAATATAATCAACGTTATTAAGCGCAGCTACATGCCCATGGAGAAGCTTGAGAGGAAAACAACTATCAGTGTAGCTTAACTCGACCGCCTTCTCCACGATTTCTTTGGAGGTCTGGCTGGAAAGGACGACCTTAGCCCCAAGTGCATTGAGAAAACCAATAAGTAGTGGTGCATAGTCATATACCAAGAGCGCCCGGGGAATCCCCACTGAAAGTCCGGCACCAGAATCTTCCTTGTATTCCTGAAAGAGCAACCTTTCTCGTTCGTCAAAGAAGGTTTCTCTCCTAACTTGGCTGATGGTACTGTCGTAGCGGTCACACCGGCTACCATAGAACGTAGTCTTCTCGTTGGGCATCTGCATCCGGGTGATAGTGCAATTGTTGTCGCATCTCTTGCAGGTGAAAGTGGAGAAGATGCACTCACTATCAACGAGCCTCTTGAATCCCTTGAATTTTGACCTTTGGTCAGATATTTTCTCCTTTGCCAGAAGCGCAGCACCGATGGCACCGCTGACTTCCCGGTGTTCGGCAACAACCAGGGTTCTATCTTTAAGCTGTTGATGAAAGGCAGAGACAACCGCCTCATTGTAGAATACGGCTCCGGTAAGAATAACTTTGTTGCCCAGTTTTCTGGTACCGACTACTTTGGAGAGATAATTCTTGGCTATGGAATTAGAAAGACTGGCAGTGATCACTTCTAAGGGCACGCCTTCCTGCTGGGCTGAAGCAACTGCCTGACCCATAAAAGCAGCACACCTTGTTCCCAGGTCAATGGTATAGGGTGCAGCGAATGCCAAATTGGCGAAATCCCCGTTGTTCACCGAAATACCAAGCATTTCAGCCAGTTCATCAATGAAACTCCCCGTTCCAGCAGCGCACGCCTTATTCATCTGGTAGTCAACAACAACGCCATTTCTCTTGATGACAAGTTTGGAGTCCTGACCACCGATCTCAATAATATCGGCTTCAGGGTCTATTTCGGCAGCAGCTCTGGTCTGCGCCGTAATCTCGTTCTTAATCAGGTCTGCCCCGATGAAGCTACCGACCAAGTATCTCCCGGAGCCGGTAACACCTACGCCAGCTATGGTGACCTTGTCCGCACCATCTAAAAGCAGGTTCTTGAAGACCTGCTTGACGGCATCAATAGGTCTCCCTGCAGTCATTAGGTAGTTCTTGGCTAGGATCTTTGTGCCAGATTCATCAAGTATCACCGCCTTGGTGCTGGTAGAGCCAACATCAACTCCGAGATAGCCGAGGCACAGTCCATCTATCTGCTGATTTGTCCCATTCCCGGGAACAGTAACATCCTCCAGCTTGGGCATTTCAAAATAGCGCTGCCGGGCATCTATTTCTGGCAGCCTAACCACTCTTGAGCTCTTTCCCCTTGAAAGCAACGCCGACCCTAAAGCCTCAATATAAAGGTAGTTTTCCGGGACGATTATCTGCACTTTATGCCCGTTCCTTGTTGAGAGTACCTCATTGAGGGACTTGACGATAGCACTATTGGCAGCAACACCGCCAACGAGGTAGACCGGTTCCTCAAAAGTTCCTTTCTTGAGGGAAGCAACCATCCGGGCAATGCTTTCACAGAGCGCATAAAGCATCGCTTCAATTGGGGCGCCCTTCTGCTGGAGGTGAATAAGGTCACTCTTGGCAAAGACACTGCATCTGGCAGCTATCCGGGGTGGGCTACCCTTGCACCGCAACGCCAGGCTGGCAAAGTCATCCATGCTGATGCCAAGTCGGTATGCCTGCTGCTCAAGGAACCTCCCCGTTCCGGCAGCACAGAGGGGGTTTGATGCCACCTTCCACGGTTTTTTCAACCCGTCTTCCAATCCAATGACCAAGGAAGTCTGACCACCAATTTGTATAATGGTTTTGACGTCAGGATGGTGGTGAAGAAGCCCGGAAGCAATCGACAGTGAGCTACTGTACTCTGCCCAGTTGAGTCCCTTGGGGATGACAGCTTTGCCCGAACCAGATACACCAGCACTGACAATCTGCTCCAGATTGAACTCCTCGCCTAAGCTATCAATGAGTAAGTTAACTGTTGCCCGGGGATTAGCCGTTATTTTTTTAAAGTCAAAGTAAATGACCCTGCCACTCTCATCAATGAGTGACAGTTTGGCATTGACCGAGCCAATATCTATCCCTAGAAAGTAATCCATTTTAATGATTATGATTTTAACAAAAACAAGCCTTCTTGTGAAGGTGGTAGTTTCTACCGCTTGGCTGACTAATTTTCTGAGAGACATGGTGAGAAAATTTACCTGACTTGACTCAGGGAGGGGTTGACAAGAAGGAAAAAGTCCTTTAATATGCAACAAGTCCCGTATATGCTACGGGATTAATAATTTTTTAGGGAGGTTTTATTGTCGTGAAACATAAATTAATATTCTCTTTAGTGGTGCTGGTGCTTGTCCTGTCACTGATAATACCTGGGTGTGCTCAACCGAAAGCAGAAAAACATGTCATTTTCGGCACCGGCGCCTGGTCAGGCGACTGGCTGGAAATCTACGTTCCCAAGATACTTCTGGAAGAACAACTCGGCTACACTACAGAAATAGCCGACCTATCCGTTCCTGGAACGTGGGCAGCCATGGCAGCTGGTGAGGTTGACCTCTGGACCAACGCCTGGTTTCCGAATCAAGCCGGTTTCGCGGCAGAGCATGCGGCGACAACAGAATGGCTGGATGTTGTTTATGGCACTGCCCATAGTCCAGATGACGTTTGCCTACAGTTCTGGGCGATACCCACCTGGGTGGCTGAGGAAACTGGCATCACCAGCGTAGCTGATTTGAAAGACCCGAAGTTTGCCGAACTGTTTGATGTTGATGGTGATGGCATTGGTGATGTTCTGGGCTGTGATGCCGCTTGGAAGTGTGCCGAGATGATCGACGAGGAGATAGTGGAGTATGGGCTGGAAGGTATGTACGAGCAGAAGTACGGGGCGGAGGCGATGATGATGGCAGCCATTGAGGGACACCTGATGAAGAATGAGCCAGTCCTTTTCTACCTGTATACGCCACACCCATTCTTTGTTGACTTTCCGATTGGGGAGAGCATATTTATCCTAGAAGACCCCCTAAACATCTGGGGTGGCAAAGCTACCGTCTACAAATTCGGTAATGCCGACTGGGTGGCGGCAAATCCGGAAGCGGCTAACATTATCCGTCAGATGAGGTTTACCAGTAATGATATTGCCTGGTCAATGAAGGAGATAGAAGAGAAGGGTGACGCCCCCGAGACACTGGAAGCCATGGCCCGGGAGTGGATGTCAGAACACCAGGATGATGTCAATGGATGGTTAAAAGAGGCACTGGAGCAGGAAGGGTAAAGGGTTTGCCTTATCCCACATTAGCCTAAGCAGCTTTTGCCCTTGCTCTCCTTTGACCTAAAGCTTGGGTAATCCTATCTAAAATCATAGCCACAAGAACAATGGCTACCCCGGCTACAAAGCCACGACCAATGTCCACCTGTCCCAAAGCCATAAATACCTCACGACCCAAGCCACCGGCAGCAATCATTGCTGCCAACACCACCATGGATAGGGAAAGCATGATGGTCTGATTTATCCCAGCCATGATAGACGGCAGCGCTAGCGGTAATTGCACCTTGAACAGGAGCTGGAAGTTTGTCGAGCCGAAAGTATGGGCAGCCTCAATCAAGTCGGCACGTACCTGCCTGATGCCTAGGTTGGTCAGCCGCACTGCCGGGGGCAGGGCAAAGATTACGGTAGCCATCACCCCAGGTACCTTGCCGATACCAAAAAACATCAGAGCGGGGATGAGATAGACAAAGGCGGGCATGGTCTGCATGACATCCAGTACCGGTCGCACCATGTTATCTACGCGGTCGCTACGGGCAGCCAGTATCCCGGTAGGAATCCCTAATACCACTGAAATCAGTACGGCGGTGGCGATAAGGGCTAGGGTGGACATGCATAGGTCCCATAGCTCGAGCATGCCGATGAAGTACATGGCGGCGCCAGTGAATATCGCCACGCGCCTGCCAGCCAGCCGCCACGCCAACAATATGATCAATGCCAGCACTGACCACCAAGGCAACCAGAGTAAAAACGCCTCCAGGTTGTTCAGCACCGTTCGGGTAGCTAATTTGATGCCATCAAACAGTACTGCCAGATTGATTATGAGCCAGTCCACCCCAATGTTTACCCAGGTATCCACAGGCAAGAAGTAGAAGCCTCCCCTATAACTATTGAAAAGCCAGCCAAATAGCAAAATAAGCCCACCCGCCCCGAGCCAGAACAGCCACCGCAAAATTGGACGCTGTCTAAGCTTTTGAGCAAATTTGCTTGGAGGTTTACTGTTCACTCTCATTACCTTTCTCCTCTCCAGCCATACCCAATAATAGTTCTGTACGTGGTACTTCTCCAATAAGCCTTTCGTCTTCGTCAATTACTGCTACCGGGTTGTCACTGGTAGCTGCCAATGGTATTACCTCTTCAATCGGTTGGTCTGGCCTGATTTGAAGGGCGTTCCCTTTCACCATCTTACTCAGCCGGGCGACCCCTTTCCTTATTGCCTGTCTTGCCTCATCCAAGGTGATAACCCCCCTCAGCCGTCTCCCCGGATCCATAATAAAGGCATACGGCACGTCTTTTTCCCTCATTTCATGCAAGGCTACCTTGGGTCCCTGCCAGCTGTACAGGGTAACCTCAGGCTCCTTCATGATATTTCTCACCGGGACAACTTTGCCCCGGGGCACATCACGGACAAACTCGGTCACATACTCATCGGCAGGAACGATTACTATCTCTTCAGGGCTGCCCAGCTGAACGATTTGACCATCCTTCATGATGGCAACTCGTTCGCCCAGCTTGAGTGCTTCACCAAGGTCATGGGTGATGAACACAATAGTCTTATGGACTTCAGTTATCAGGTGGAGAAATTCGTCCTGCATCTGGCGGCGAATCAGGGGATCTAGAGCACTAAACGGCTCATCCATAAGCAAAATCTCTGGGTCAACGGTGAGTGCCCGCGCCAGCCCGACTCGCTGCTGCATACCGCCACTAAGCTCATCAGGATAGTTGTTCCCCCAGCCCTTGAGCCCCACCATATCAAGTACTTCCAGTGCTCGTTGGCGTCGGTTCGCTTTATCCATGCCTTGCACCTCAAGCCCATAGGCTACATTGTCAATCACCGAGCGGTGAGGAAATAAGGCGAACTGCTGGAATACCATGGATATCTTGTGGCGCCGGGTCATCCTGAGTTCTTTCTCATCCATGCTGGCAAGGTCTACCCCATCAATTAAAATCTTCCCCTTGGTGGGTTCCATGAGTCGGTTGAGACAGCGAACCAGGGTGGACTTGCCACTACCAGACAATCCCATAACCACAAACACTTCACCTTCATTGACATCAAAGGAGACGTCTCTCACCGCGATAACATGACCGGTTTGTTCCTGTACTTCCTCTTTGGTCATGTCATCCTTTATGAGACTGAGGGCGTGTTGTGGGTCAGGACCGAAGATCTTCCACACATTTTGGCATGAAATTTTCACCCCGGGGTTTTCCACTTCACTCATTAGCTCTTGCCTTTTCGCTTTAGCCACGTAACTGTGGAAGAGTAGCCTGCACAGTTTAAGGGAGAAATTGACAACCGAGCGGGAAAGGTGAAGTAAAGACGAGGGAGAACAAAACGTCTGGCGCTAGTTTTTCTCATGGCTAGGCCAACCAAAACCTCTCAAATTTTTACCATAGCTTTATTGAGCATATTCCGAAACGCCTTATTGTTTTATCAAAGATTCCATGGTTAGTCAACCCTGGTAAGGGACAATTAGTGGGACAAAGGTTTGTTTTGGGGCAAGGAGGGACAAAGAGTAAATATAGCAGCTTAACTTATGTCCAAAGGTTGTGGGGAAATACAGAAATATTTGGCTATCCATGTGGCATCCAAAGTTGCTATAGTGAGTTATCCAAGTAATACGTTATGAGGTTACCGAAATTGAAACAAACTGACTTTTGTGTCAGCTAACTCACCTCGGGCACTAATTGTGCTACGGAGCTGTAGGCTTGAGAGCAGGGGTTAGATTCCAATGAATGCTAGAGCATCAGTATTAACTATCCTCACGTCGATTCCCTTTGGTCACCAAGGGAATGATGAAGACCACGCAGGCACCCATAAAAATGATGCTACCAACGAGTCCCCAGTTATCATTAGATTTAACAGCTGAGGCTATGAAGAAACCAGCACACATTACAAAAAGAACCCAACCAAAAAGATTCCATTTCCTCTCTAAGTTCCTGCCATCCATAGACATAACACTCACCTTCCATTATTTGGAACTATGAGAATAATAACACACCTCCTATGCCTGTATTCAAGCCAAAATATAAATATAACCGACGAACAGAACCTGTCATACCCTAGGCTTGACAACTATGGCTAGATATGCTATAAGTAAATCCCAAAGTCAGGAGAGACCCTATATAGGGAGCCGAAGGGGAAAGAGACCGGTATAAGCCAGTGTCTCGAAACTCTCAGGCAAAAGGACTGGCGTTGGCAAAACCTCTGGAGAGACCCGGGGGTGGGTCACCGAAGGGGTAAGTCCGTAAGGTAACGGACAATCTCTCAGGTAAAAAGACAGAGGGCAATCTGTTTAATGCTGATTGCCCTTTTTGATTTTGGTATACTCCTTACATAGCTGACAAACGATTTTACCAATGAGGAGGGTATGATGAACCCAAAAGAATATAAATACACCAAGGAACATGAATGGATTTGCCCTGAGTCCGGGAATAAGGGGAAGATGGGGCTTACCAACTATGCCCAAACTCAGCTAGGCGATATCGTTTACCTTGATTTGCCCGCCCAAGGCACCCAGGTAGAGCAGTTCCAGAAGATGGGTGAGGTAGAATCAGTGAAAGCGGTTTCCGATATTTTCTCACCGGTTAGCGGGCAGGTACTGGAAGTTAACCGGACTGTCATAGACGAGCCCCAGCTAGTAAATCAAGACCCTTATGGAGCTGGCTGGCTGGTTAGGTTAGAATTAAGTAAGCCCTCAGAACTTGATGCCCTAATGGATAGCAACGAGTATGATAAACTTGAAGCCAAATTATCCCAAGAAGAAGGCTCAGAATAAGTCGGAGTATTTAATGCCATTGCCTTACTTACCCAACACTGATGCCGACCGGATTAGCATGCTGCGAGATATCGGCGTTAGCTCTATTGAAGAACTATTTCAGGACATACCTGAAAAATTCCGTAACGTCCCATTCAAACTACCACCGCCGCTCTCTGAGCTAGAACTTAAAGAAGAGCTTCGTCAGCTATCAAACCGTAATGCAGACCTGGATGATTACACCTGTTTCCTGGGGGCAGGCTATTACCGGCACTTTATTCCCAGTGTAGTTGGTCATATTACTAGTCGCAGCGAGTTTTACACCGCTTACACCCCATATCAGGCAGAGGCAAGCCAAGGTACGCTACAGACTATCTACGAGTACCAGTCGCTGGTCTGTCAACTCACTGGAATGGAAGTGAGCAATGCCGGGATGTATGACGGCAGCACCGCAGCGGCTGAAGCTGCACTAATGGCATGCCGAATTACAGCCAGGAAAAAAGTCGCCGCACTATCAACGCTAAACCCGAGGTACCATGAAGTGGTAGATGTCTATGTCAGTGGTCACGATATTTCCCTAGAGAAGATAGAACCAAACTTAGATGGTTTGTCTTCAGACTGCGCCGGTTTAATAGTTCAACAGCCCAATTTCTTTGGCTATTTTGAGGATATGGAGACATATGTTCAGAAAGCGCATAAGATTGGCGCCTTGCTCATCGTCGCCGCTGACCCGATTTCTCTCGGGATGTTTAAGCCGCCGGGTGATTACGGGGCGGATATTGTTGTCGCTGAGGGACAGGCACTGGGCAGTCCGATAAGCTTTGGCGGACCAGGTCTGGGCATTTTCACCTGCCGCATGGAATACTTACGGCAGATGCCCGGCAGGGTTGTTGGTAAGACGGTGGATGTTGATGGTAAGCCGGGATATGTACTGACCATGGCAACCCGGGAACAGCACATTAGACGGGAGCGGGCGACATCCAATATCTGCACCAACGAAGCTCTAGTAGCACTGGCAACAGCGGTTTACCTCGCCGCTCTGGGCAAAAGAGGACTCCGCCAGGTAGCCGAGCTATGCTACCACAAGGCTCACTATGCTGCCGAGGCTATTAGCAAGCTCAAAGGATACACCCTTCCTTTCCAGCAGCCTTTCTTTAAGGAATTTGTCGTGCGCTGTCCAGTGGCACCCCGCCAGATTAACCAAGCACTTTACCAGAACAGGATAATCGGCGGTTTGGATATCAGTCACATTATGGATAATAGCCTGCTGCTCTGTGTCACCGAGGTAAACAGCAAACAGGAGATAGATAGGTTAGTAGAGCTTCTAGGCAAATTATAGAGGGAATGAGAAATGAGTCATCATTATTTACTACCTGACATTAGTCAACCGGGTAAAGTTGGTTGCAGTCTCCCGTCTCTTGATGTAACTCCAGCAGAGTTGCCACCCAAAGAGCTACTTCGCTCGGAGCTTGGCTTACCTGAGGTAAGTGAAGTGGAGCTAGTGAGGTATTTCACTGCCCTGAGTAAGCTCAATTTCGGAGTGGACACCGGGTTTTACCCTCTAGGCAGCTGCACCATGAAGTACAATCCAAAATGGCATGAGGATGTTGCCAGACTCCCGGGTTTTACCTCAATCCATCCCTATCAACCGGTGGAATCAGTTCAAGGGGCACTGCAGCTTATGTTTGAGCTACAGGAATATTTAACTGAGATTACCGGCATGAGTGCTACCAGCCTGGTACCCATGGCGGGAGCCCAGGGCGAGCTTGCCAGCATATTAATGGTAAAAGCGTATCACCAAGCTCAAGGGGATAAGATGCGGCGAAGAATACTGGTGCCCGACTCAGCTCATGGTACCAATCCAGCCACGGCAGCTATGTGTGGGTTTGCGATAAGCGCGGTGCCCTCCGATGATAACGGCAACCTTGATTTGAAAATTCTGGAATCCTCGATGAACGAAGAAGTTGCTACGCTAACATTGACATTGCCCACCACCTTGGGACTGTTTGACCCACAAATAGAACAGATAAGCCAGCTCGTTCATGAAAGGGGAGGACTCCTGTGTGGTGATGGGGCTAACCTGAATTCTCTACTGGGTAAAGTGAAGTTTGGCGACCTGGGCTTTGACTGTGTCCAGTTGAATCTCCACAAGACCTTCAGCACCCCCCACGGCGGTGGCGGACCGGGCTCGGGTCCGGTCTGCGTTAAAGCAAATTTAGCTGACTTCTTGCCCTCGCCTTTGGTGGTTAAGGATAATAAAGGATACGCCTTCACCTCACCAGCCAGGTCTATTGGCAGTTTGGGTGCCGCTTATGGAAACTTTGGCGTCATGGTCAAAGCCTATGCCTACCTACGTTCTCTCGGCGTTGAAGGACTAAAAGAGGTCAGCGAGGACGCAGTGATAAATGCCAACTACCTTAAGGAAAAGCTAAAGAAATATTATCACCTGCCCTATGACCGTACCTGCATGCATGAAGTCGTATTTTCGGGAAAATGGCAAAAAGCCAGGGGGGTTAAGACAATGGATGTCGCCAAACGTTTGCTGGATTTTGGTTTTCATCCTCCCACCGTCTATTTTCCCCTGGTGGTGGACGAAGCCATCATGACCGAGCCTACTGAGACGGAGAGCAAAGCAACGCTGGATGCTTATATTGAGACCATGAAAACAATAGCCAAGGAAGCACAGGAAAATCCAGAAATCCTGCACACCGCCCCCCATAACACACCGGTCAGACGCCTGGACGAAGCCACCGCCGCCAGACAGCCAGACTTACGCTGGGAGATGAGCCAACGTTGAATGGAAAAAATGAAAAGGATGTAGTCATAATTGGCGGAGGTCCCGCTGGCTATGTGGCTGCAATACATGCCGCTCATCTGGGGGCAAACGTGGCTCTGGTGGAGAAGGATAAATTGGGCGGCACCTGCCTTAACCGGGGCTGCATTCCCACCAAAGCTCTAGTCAGAAGTATAGAAACACTCGTTGAAGCAAGAAGGGCAAGCGATTTTGGAATAGACGTTGGCAACATCAAGATAAATTTCCCCAAGATTATGGCTCGTAAAAGCCGTGTAGTCAGTCAATTGGTCTCCGGCGTTGAGCAATTAATGAAGTCAAATAAGATAAGTGTCCACAGGGGCACCGGTCGCATCCTTTCACCATATCTGGTTAAGGTCAATGATGAAGAGATAGCAACTAAAAAGACTATTATTGCCAGTGGCTCTGAGTCGGCTCTCCTGCCCGTCCCAGGCATAGACCTGCCCGGAGTACTCACCACCGATGATATCCTTGAGTTGAAAGAACTCCCGAAGAGTCTTGTGGTCATTGGTGGAAGTCATGTGGGTGTTGAGTTCGCCAGTATCTTTAATGTGCTGGGGACAAAGGTAACCATTGTGAAGAGGCGCCCCCTTCTTTTAGAGCCAATTGATGATGAGATTGGTCGGCGTTTCGCCCAGAGCTTACCTAAGCAGGGCATAGAAGTCAAAATTGGAGCTGCAGTTAAGGCGATTAGAAGAGAAGGTTCGGTTCTCAAAGTAGTTTGGGATACCCCAGAAGGTGAGCAGGGGGTTGAGGGACAGATGGTTCTCATGGCTACCGGGCGTGTCCCTTATACTGAGGGACTGGGCTTATCAGAACTCGGCATAAAGGTGGATGGCAGAGCCATTGCGGTCAACGAGCACCTGGAAACAAATATCCCTGATGTTTATGCCGCCGGGGATGTTCTCGGTAAGAGCATGCTGGCTCACGTTGCCTCCTACGAAGGAGAGGTAGCTGTGGAGAATGCTCTCGGTCGCTCCCGCCAAGCCGACTACCGGGCTGTGCCTAGCTGTATCTTCACCCAACCTGAGATAGCCGGTGTTGGTATCACTGAGAAGGAAGCCAAGGATAGTGGCATTCCCCATAAAGTGAGCAAATTCCCCTTCGCCGCCTGTGGTCGTGCGGTGACTATGGATGAAACGAGAGGCATGGTTAAGATGATTTGTGATGCCGAGAATGGCAAGGTTCTAGGAATGCACATTATGGGACCCCGTGCCAGTGACCTTATTGTTGAAGGTGTGCTCGCCATACAACTGGGGGCTACCGCTAAGGATATTGCCCACGCTATCCACGCCCACCCCACTCTGCCTGAGGCGGTGCACGAGGCAGCCATGGGGCAATTAGAGGGTTCAATCCATTTCCAGAGAATTTAGGGCTTTACTGAGGAGGTCTGCTTGTCATCCAGGAAGATATATGTTGCCGACTACTTAGGGGTAGTCCCATACGAGCATGCTCTAAAACTACAACAGAAATTGGGGCAAGCCAGAGCTCAGGATAGCATTCCTGATGTCACGCTGCTCCTTCAGCATCCCCCGGTCTTCACCATAGGGCGTTTCAGAGGAGAAAAAGACTTAATTGTCCCTCCAGAGAAGTTGCAACAAGAGGGGATAGCTGTCTTTCATACCAATCGGGGGGGCAGTATCACTTACCATGGTCCGGGACAGCTTGTCGGCTACCCCATCCTTGACCTTGAAGAAAATGGGCTTGGTGTCCGTGAATATATCTGGAAATTAGAAGAAGTTATCATTAACTTACTGCCGTCTCTTGGTATCCAGGGGCACCGGGTCGCCAAATACCCAGGTGTTTGGGTGGACGGAAAGAAGGTTTGCTCCATAGGGGTAAATGTCAGTCACCACATCACCACGCATGGCTTTGCTCTCAATGTAAACACTGACCTGCGCCATTTTGAGTATATAAATCCCTGTGGCATCAGGGGCAAGGTGATGACCTCTATTTCAGAATTATTGGGATGTCCCATTGAAGTTGAAGCTGTCACCGAGGCTTTACTTGATTCTTTCTCGGTGATACTTGGATTGAAACGGGAACGAGGGCTGGACAAATGCCTAGCTACGTTAGACGTCCTGAATGGTTAAAGCTAACCCCTCTAGACCCGATTATCCTCGCCCGGATGGGAAAACTCATCCGGTATTTGAAGCTGCATACTGTTTGCGAAAGTGCCCATTGCCCCAACCGCTCCAATTGCTTTGCTCAAGGCACGGCTACCTTCATGATACTAGGTGATATCTGTACTCGTAATTGCACCTTTTGTGCCGTGAAAAGCGGTAAACCCCGAGCCCCCGACCCCCGAGAACCAGAACACATTGTTGAGGCGGTAAAAGAGTTGGGGCTTCAGTACGTGGTCATTACCTCGGTAACCAGGGATGACCTTCCCGATGGTGGTGCTTCACACTTTGCCCAAACCATTAAAGCGATACAATGTTATGATGCCAAGATTTCAGTTGAAGTTCTAGTTCCCGATTTCAGAGGCTCTCTCTCGGCGTTACAGACAGTGATAGATGCCTCGCCAGCGGTTTTAAATCACAATGTAGAAACGGTGCCACGTCTCTATCCTGAGGTCCGCCCCCAGGCAAAATATCAGCGCTCTCTGGAACTTTTGCAACAGGCTAAAATGCTTGATAGTCAACTAGTAACCAAATCAGGGTTAATGTTGGGATTGGGTGAAACCCGACAGGAAGTCGTTGAAGTAATGGGCAACCTGAGAGAGGCTAACTGTGACCTGCTGACCATAGGTCAGTATTTACAACCTTCGCTAAGCCACCACAGGCTAGTCAGGTATGTCCCCCCCGAAGAATTTGAAGAATATCAAAACGTAGGAAAAGAAATGGGGTTTATCTCGGTTATTTCTGCCCCACTGGTACGTAGTTCCTTCCACGCTGCGCAAACCTATCTTTTGGCTAAGGGAAACTAGCCTTTTAAGCAAGCCCCTTCAGCCCTAATTTTTTCCTTCACCAGTTCATAAAATTCTTCCGGAGATTTTCCAATTGAGGCTTTCTCAAAGGGGCACATATCGTTTCCAGAACGATTTAAAATATGGGGAACTGTGGTCAGAAAAGAATAAGAGATGCCAAGCTCTTTTAAGGTCTGTGCTGCCAGTTGGCTGCCAATTACACCGTAGACTTGAGTACATGACGCCTGTCTTAAGAGCAGGGCGGCGGCATTACCTACAATTCGGTCATAACTTGTTACCCCGACCGGAGTTAGGGTACATTTTTCAAGATAAGTGAGCAGAGGGATTAAGCCCTTCTCGCTTGACCGGAAAAGGAGTTCGTTTGCTTGGCAAATCCAAACAGTATCTCCGCTCTTCAAGAATCTTTTGAACATATGATTATCCGTGGTCACTTTACTTTTTCACCATTTCTTTTGGCAAACCAATTGTTTAGCCCGGAAACAATTAATGGTAGGCAAACCAGTTGAATAGCTATTCCGGGCCACCCTTGCTGAATTGTTTGCCATACCCATAAAGCGGGATTAACTTCCCCAAAGTGAATTACCAATACCGCTAACATTAAGGCTAAGCGCCCTAAGACCATTGCTCCAAGTAACGACCATATTAAATTCAGCCTAAATCCCCCGTATAAAAGACCAGCCGATAAGCCAAAAACAGAGTTTTCAACAACTATTTGAGGTAGACGGGAAAGGAAAGGCATGCCGGAGACAGCAAAACTTACCAGAGGTGTTAAAAATCCTACCATTAAGCCAGCGCGCCAGCCAAACAATAGACCGGCTAACAAGGTAAAGAAAAACATCGGTAAGAAAGTAGCTCCGGCTAAGGGATGAATAAGATGTAACGCCCAGGGAATGGCAACATCTAAAGCTATAAAAGCAGTGACGAAGATGTAGAGGCGAGTATCAGTGAACTTTAAGACATAGGGAAAAACTATCACCCGTGACCATATCTGCTGTGCTGCAGAATTGCTCATTTTTATTTCCTCCTCTTAGCCAATTGCCAGTAAGCATTGTAATGGGATTTATATATCGGGTCAAGGTTCCTCAGCTGAAACCCGGTTATGGTAACTGGCTTCAGTAAACCCGCTTTGACGAATATTTCCTTGGTAGCCAAACTCTTTCTTGATCAATAATGTGGCTTAACTGCCAACCCAGCTTTTCCAGCTCCAGAGCGATAAAACGGCGATGGCAGCGCCAGGGGAATCGCTCAGCACAAATGATAGCCATTCTCCGACTCCGGGCTATTTCCTCCAGCTTCTTCAGACCCGACTGGAACTCAGATGTAGTGGTGAATTTTTGGTAGCCACCTCGCCGATAGCCACCCAGCTCCGCTCCCATATAGACATAGTCAATGCCGGTATCATTCAATAACCTCGCTAAATTCTCCCGTTGGAAGTGCTCAAACCGGCTGGAAGGAAATCTCCTTACATCTACCACCACCTCCACGCCATGACTTGAAAGTAGCTCGATGAACTCCTTTGGGGAGTGGGTGCTGGTGCCCAGGGTATAGATGAGTTTATCTCTCTCAAAATTCAATTCTCTTTTCCCTTTATCAGGTGAGCAAAGGCTAGAGCATCATGATACATATTGAGGTTATTGAACAGGACATAGCTCTCTCTGCCTTCCACCTTATCTTTGAGACTCTTGAGTTCTTCTTCCGAGTAGCGGTGTCGGTAACCCGGTCCACCATGCAGGCGAAAATACTGGGGCTCCCCGTACAATGACTCCCTGTCAAAGGGGTCAACGCAGTGGATTAGTCCCAGCTCTGAACACAGGGTCTTGATGGTATGCTCACCCCATTCTCCTCGTGGCTCCCAGGCAAGGAGAAACCCCGAATCCCTCACTGACCTGAAAAATCTCCTCATATTATCCACATTTTCCGGGGTCTCTCTGAAGCTTGCCGGGCACTGAAAGACAATAACCCTAGCCTGCAGTGCTCGGGCGAATCTCATAGTTTCCTCCCACGCCTTATGCACCTCATCGCTGGGTCTAAAAAAGCCGTAGTCCCCCTCGCTGCCCGGCAAAATCTTCACCCCTGCCTTGCGGTAGGTGGGACTGGTAGCCGGATGGGTGATTAGTTGCCAAGCCTTTAACGTAAATTCAAAGTCAGCCGGAGCCTCCCCTCGCCACTTCAGGGCGGTCTCCAGTTTGGGCATCTTGTAAAAGGTCTGCTGAACCTCCACCAGTCGGAACCGGCGGAAATAGTCTTTCCTGCCCCGGGCAAAACCGCAGCAGCCAACCTTAACTCTACCCTTATTACTCATTGGTTAATCTACCTTGGTGCAACAATCTGCCATCGGGCACTGGCGGCACTTTCTCCTTTTGCAATACCTCAAGTATAGCTTGACCAGGACGGTTTCCACTCTGGCTAGGCTCTTTCCCTCAAATTCGCTGAGAGCAATATGAAGACTGGCGGCAGAGGTGCGCGCCATCTCGGCTACCTTTGGTTGAACCTGCCAGATTCCCCTTAGCTCTCGGAGAAATATTTGGGCAGTGGTTGGTCCGATGCCACTGAACTCTTGAAGTCGCTTCTCCAAGTCCTTGGGGTCTGATGCCTTACGGTACAGGTTTTCCAGACTCCCATAGTTTTGCTGAAGAGTCGCCATTATCCTGAGTAACTTGGTTGCCGTGGAGAAATCATATCGCACATAGCCACCAGCATCAAGGATATCTACCAGCCTATCCCACCCGGCGTCCACTATCTTCTCCGGGGAATCAACAATACCAGCGGCAGCTAAACATCGGTAGGTGTTGGCGGCTATCTGTTCACCAATCCGAGCCCCAAACAGGATGGAAGCAACAAACCAGCTAAACCTGCCTGAAGGCTCAGAAAGGTCTATACCCAGGTCTTCAGAGTAAAGTGGAAACAACTTAGTTAGCCGGTCAATCTTGGCTATATCTTTATCCATCTTTTTGCCTGCCTGTGGTTTGAAACATTTGGCTCCCCGATTATGGGAATCTCCTGCCCGCAATAAGGACAATGTTTATTTAGACTTACGTTATAAGTGGTTATACTGAAACCGTAACGCTCAATTAAGGATTGCTTGCAGCCGGGGCAATAGGTATTTTCGTAGGGATGTCCAGGCACGTTCCCAATATATACATACTTTAGTCCCTCGGCTATACCTATATCCCTAGCTTTCTCCAGGGTGGGCAAGGGTGTAGGTGGAACATAGGGTTCGACACTAAACTTATATGCTGGGTAGTAGCCGCTGAGGTGCCAAGGGGTATCCTCACCTAGTTCCTTTTTGATTCTTCGGGCTATTCGCCGTAGCCCATCCTCACTATCATTCACCCCAGGTATAACCAGCGTGGTTAGCTCAACCCATACTCCCTTTCTCTTTGCCCGAATTGCATTCCTCCAGACCACATTTACATTAGTACCGCAGAATCTTCTGACGACTTCAGCCTCACCTTTTATATCAATATTCATTGCGTCCAAGCCATGAGCTACCAGCCTATCCAGTGCCTGCCGGGTCATGTAGCCATTGGTAACGTAAGTATTGTAATACCCTGCCTCCTTAGCCAGGTCAAAGATGTCCAGGGAATACTCAAGGAGCAAAGTCGGCTCATTAAACGAGACGCTGGTACCCTGGCAGTGGTATCTCCTGACGAGTTCCATAAATGCCGCTGGACTTATATACCGCCCCTGACCTATGTTCTGGGGAGATTTGCTTATATCATAGTTTTGACACCAGGGACAGGTAAAGTTACATGACCAGCTACCGATAGTTAGGGCTTTTGTTCCCGGGTGGAAGTGGAAGAAAGGTTTCTTTTCAATAGGGTTGGCACTGATAGAGGAAATATCACCATACTCAAGGGTGTAAAGCCGCCCACCAATATTGCGGCGAGTAGCGCAGACGCCGGTCTCTCCTTCAGCAATCAAGCAGTGCCTTTCACAGGTATGGCACCGCACCTTGTCCCTAAGAGATTCATAAAATAAAGCTTCTCTAATGCGGGCTTCAGCCATCTTAAAACACCTAGCTATAGCTTTCGGCTGATTTTCCTCCGACAGTTGGGGCAAAAGTTCCAGTTCTTCACATCAGTGTCACTTAGACTGTTAGAAAAGTGCATCACGCAGGTAGAATCAGGACAGTGCCCAAGTCCGTAAGTGTGTCCTAATTCGTGAACCGCTTCTTTAAGCGTCCGCTCCCGAAAGAGTTTCTCGTCCCGGGGTAAGCCGTAAAGCTCCTGCCTCAAGCGGTGTAAGGAGATGAGAGCTCTCTTGCCGGCAATGTCTGCCTCGCCAAAAACAAAATTAAGTCCGGGAGCAAAGATATCAACATCAACCACCCCGAGAGCCCTGCCCCCGGATCTAAGAGGGACGAGGTTAAGGAGCATAGTGGCAAGATGCTGACCTCGGCTTTCGTTCCAGCTCTCCTGAGACAGCGATATTCTATCGCCAATCTGTATCCTTTGCTCAAAAACCTCGGCTAAAAGTTGCCTAAGAGCTTCCAGAGTGGCTTTCTCTACCTCTCCTATGGGAATCAGCACAATCATTTCCGATTTTGCCAACCCGTCAACTAGATTATTAAGTTTAAAGCCTCCTCAGCTTATAAGAGCCGGGAAGACCAATCTCCTGAGCATATTGAACCTGTTTTGACGGATCAATTCGGTTTACTTCTTCAAAGACTCCCGGCTTCACCTCATTGGTAAGTTGCAGCGACGCTCTATCTATGGCAGCCGGCTCGTTGGCTGCCAGATAGCCTATGTCAGGGCAGATTATGGGATCGGGGTGGGACTCACAATCACAACCACGAGCAATATTCACCAGAGCATTTATGTAGAGCACTCGCTTCCCCCGGATGCATGCCTTGGTAGCTAGCGCCAGCCCTTCCTGGAGATGCATGACCCGATAGCTCAAAGCTTCATTAGGGCAGGCAGCTACGCATTCACCACAACCTAAGCAAGCTACGCTATCGTACCTCCATTCTGCTTCCACAGTTATGGCATTATACGGGCAAATTTCGGCGCAGGAACCACAAAGGTCACACTTCTCCGCCAAAAACCTGGGCATGCTCATGCGGTGGATTATTCGCTTTGTGCTTTTGGTCATCCCACCCATGCCCAAGTTTTTTATCGCTCCGCCAAACCCGGTCTGAATGTGCCCTTTGACGTGAGAGAGGACAACAAGGTGAGTGTTCTCATATATCTCCTTGGCTACCTCAAAGCTATAACCTCCTTCAACTACCTCCACTCCCTCATTCCCGATAACCACTTCACAGCCCACATTATCCTCCCCGAAGCCGTGCTGGTAAGCCACTCGTTTATATCCAACTATTGTTGACCGGGGGCTGGGGTAAACCACAGTAGTATCAAACAGAAAGGGTTCCGCACCTATACCCTTAAGCCCGCCTACTATCAACTTTACCACCGAAGGCGAAATGTAGTACTTATTACCCGGCTCCCCCATATGAAGCTTAATTGGAACCCTTGCCCCTCTAAAGTCCTCGATACCAAGCCGGTCAAGGGCACTCGGGAGCTTCTCCACTTCAGTGAAGAAATAGACCTCAGCCATATAGTACTATTATCAACCTGTGGACTCCGCCGTGCAACCTTTGCCAATCCTTTTAGAGTTTATAGCCTGCCTATAAATAATCCCATTTCAATTGACAAAAAAGTAATAGCCTCGGATAATTAGTGGCATTAGTCTAATAAAAAGGAGGGGATGAGCTAAATGACTAATAAAGTACTCATTGGTATATTAGTTTTCCTCATAATTCTTAGCGGTGCTTTGGGCACTCATTCCTATTTGCTCAGCAAAGAAATTGACGCTCTGAGCCAACAACTGACGGTCTTTCAAGACGAATTTGCCACTTTCAGAGGAGAATCTATAACCAGGTCTGACGCCTTAGAAAAGGGGATAAGTGGCACGCTAGTCAGGATTGGCACCTTGGAAGACAAGATAGATGGCACCCTAACCAGAATCGGCACGCTGGAAGAAGAGATAGGCGGCACGCAAAGTAGAATCGGCACGCTGGAAGAAGAGTTAAACGGTACCCTAACCAGAATCGGCACTTTAAAGGATGAAATAAAAAATGTTGCTGCCAGCATTCCTGAAACTGGGATAAATGCCATTAGTATCTATCAAAGAGTAAGCCAAGCTGTGGTTAGAATTAGTAATGGAGAGGAGGTGATTGGCTCAGGGTTCATAGTTAATGCCAATGCTCATGTGTTGACTGCTTATCATGTGATTGAGCGACTTTCCCAGGTAGATATTATTTTACCTGACGGGAGTTTTTCCGCAGCCACAATTATTGGTAGTTCCAAATATAGTGACATTGCTGTTCTCCAGCTGGAAGAGCCACTAGCCACTCAGCCACTAACATTGGCTGACTCAGCCACGGTGAGAATTGGGGAACCAGTGGTCACTATTGGTAACCCCTTTGACTTGACCGAAACATTGACTGTTGGCATTGTTAGCCAAATAGACCAACTTGCCGAAATAGAATACGCTACCGAAGCTCGCTGGGTGTCTAACTTAATCCAGTTTGATGCCCCGGTGAATTTTGGCAACTCTGGCTGCCCTCTCCTGAACTCTAAAGCAGAGGTCATCGGGATGGTCATAGCTCGGGTCGACCCCCGAGAGGGGGACGGCATTTACCATGCTGTCTCTTCCAACAAGTTGAAGAGGGTAGCCACTTTTCTTATTGACCAAGGCTTTTTTGACTACCCCTGGCTCGGGGTTGAGATAATTAATCTCACTCCACAAGTAGCTCAAACCAGAGGACTAGAGACGATTAACGGGGCGTTAGTTAAAAAGGTTGTCGCTGACAGTCCCGCAGAGGCAGCTGGAATTAAAGTTGGTGACATCATAGTGGCTATAAATGGAATAGCCGTTGGGGATGTAGCTGACCTTATCTCCTATCTCGGGGAGAATACCAGTCCCGGTGAAATAGTCACCATAGCCTTGATACGAGACTCGGCAAAACTGGAGCTATCCCTCACCGTAGGCAAGCGACCCTCGTAGCCAAATAACTATTGACACTTGACGAAACTTGGTATACCCTTATGCCCAACTGCGAAGAGAGGAGGTATGAGTAAATGGAAAAGTCTTCTACTGGATTAGATGAAAATATTGCCGGGCTACTATGCTACGTCCTGGGTTGGGTAAGTGGTCTGGTGTTTGTCCTGATAGAGCAGAAAAGCAAGTTTGTCCGCTTCCATGCTATACAGTCAATTTACGTTTTCGGCGTCCTCCACATTGGTGCCATTGTCCTTGGTTGGATACCTTTTATCGGGGTGGCTCTTTCCGGGATTATTGGGATACTTGGGGTTGTGCTCTGGATAATCCTGATGATTAAGGCTTATCAAGGAGTAAAGTTTAAGTTACCCTGGGCAGGTGATTTTGCCGAAAAACGGGTAAGCTCACTGGAGAAATAAGCTGGCTAATCAATGAAATTGTATATTTAAATGTACAACTTATGCTCTTTAATATATTTGTTTACCGGCTCGGGGACAAGATGGCGAACCGATAAGCCCTTCGCTACCCGTTCCCTGATGGCTGAGGCACTGATATCTATTTCCGGTTCTTTCATAAGCATTACCCGCTGAGATAAGCCAGGGATACTGGCTTCCAGAACTTTAAGCTTAGGACGAGGATAGCCCGGTCTGGGAACAGCTACCAGGTAACACATTTTAATCAGCCGTGATGGTTCCCGCCATTGCTGCAGTTCGGCTAAACTATCCCAACCCAAAATGAAAAATAGCTCATCCTCGCTACCAAGTTGACCCCTTAATTCAGCAATAGTGTCAACGGTATATGAAGGACCAGCGCGCTCAATCTCTATGGTGGACAGTTTAAAAAAAGGCTTATCGGCAATGGCAAGGCGCAGCATCTGCAGACGGTGCTCCGCCGATGAGATAGGTTTATCTGCCTTTAGCCATGGCTGACCGGCGGGCACAAAAATAATTTCAGCTAAACTTAGTCGAGTTTTTGCCTCTTCAGCAATAACTACATGCCCGTTATGAACAGGGTCAAAAGTGCCCCCAAGCACACCTATATTCATACTACCACTCCCACTCTAAATTTCCGCAGCGAACTCTATCGCCCGGTTTAATTCCAGCCCTCTCCAGAGCCTTGCTGACTCCCAGCCTAGCCAGTTGCCTCTTAAGCTGCCGGCGCACCTCAGGGCTGGTCACCCCTGTCCTAGCCACAATCCGCTCCAATCCGGCTACTTCAACAACAAAGGTTCCCTCTTCTTTATGCACACTGGCGCCGCTCACTTTGGGCTGAGGAAGAAATACCTTCTTGGGGACTTTCTTACTCACTTCTTTCTCAGCAGCAACCTGCTTCAACATTTTTACCGTTTCCGTTATCAGCTCGGAAACACCGTCCCCGGTTGCTGCCGAAATAAAAAGAACCTTGATTCCAGCTTTACTAAAAGCTTCTTTAATCTCGGTTAACCGAGTCCGCACTTGAGGCAAATCAGTCTTGTTAATCACTACCAGCTGAGGTTTTTCCACCAGAGCCGAATCAAATAAGCTAAGTTCAGCATTTACCCGTGTCATATCTTCTGCCGGGGACACTGCACTGCCATCAATTAGGTGAATGAGTATCTTGGTGCGCATAATGTGGCGTAGAAAATCGTGCCCCAGACCACGCCCTAGGTGAGCCCCTTCTATCAGTCCCGGAATTTCAGCCAAGACAAAGCTTTGCTGACCAACCTCAACCACACCCAAAATAGGCTCTCGGGTGGTAAATGGATAACTGGCTATTTTAGGTTTGGCAGCTGAAGCCGTTGCCAGTAAGGTTGACTTACCCACATTGGGGTGACCAATAATCCCGACATCAGCAATTAATCTCAACTCCAGAATTATAGCATTCTCTTGCCCGGTCTCCCCCTTCTGTGCAATCCGTGGCGCTTGATTGGTCGGGGATCTAAAATGAGTATTACCCCAGCCTCCCTTGCCTCCCTTAGCTACCACTATCTGCTGACCAGGCTGTTCCAAATCAGCGACAAGGGTATCATTACCAATCTGCGTCTTCTGCGAAACCACCGTACCTAAAGGCACCGTTAAAATGACATTTTCCCCATTCTTGCCATGCTGTCTTTTACCTCGACCATCATGCCCATCCCCTGCTCGGTAAAATCGTTTATGCTTGAATTTTCGCAAGCTTGTAACTGTCGGATCAGCCATAATCACTATATTGCCACCGTCACCACCATCTCCCCCGTCAGGACCACCAAAAGGGACAAATTTTTCCCGGCGGAAGCTTATTGCTCCGTCTCCCCCGTCACCGGCTTTGACTACTATTTCTACTCTATCCAGCATTTCCTAAAAGCCCATTTAATCTTAATTAAAACTAATGTTATTATAACTATATACTATCTTTATATTAATTAATAATCTTATTACCAATAAGACTTAGACAATATTAAACAGGAAGTAAACTAAAATTGAGGTTTAATTAAAACCGGGTTAAAAGTATTTAGAATTTTTCACAAAAAGCGGACAAATTACCCACAAAATAGCTGTTAATAAGTATAAATGTCCACAATTATGGCTTTAGCGGGAAGTTTATCTCAAGACAGGACGCTTTCTGGTAGCAATGCGGGGCTATTAATATTTCTTGGTCTTTGGCGTGAAATTGATTCTTTTTTGAATATCCACAAGTTTACGGCTTAAATAATGGTTAGCCGCAATATCGCTGGCTACCCTTTTACAAGCGTTAGTAACTGCCGATGGGTCTCTATCCCCTAGCTCCTGACCGATTTGAGCCAGTGAACAATTGGTTTCCTGTCGGATAAGATACATTGCTACCCGTCGGGCTAAAGTGGTCTCTTTATCTCTCTTCTTACCTTTTAGGTCTGCCGGAGCTAGCTGGAAACTATCAGCTACAGCTTCTATCACTAGACCAGGCGTAATAGAAGCGCTCTTTTTTTCTTTACCGGCTATGTCCTCTAGCGCTTGGGTGGCTAACTCAATAGTAGGTGAAGCTCTAAACAGATTGGCGTAGGCAATAACCCGGTTTAGACAACCTTCCAGTTCCCTTATGTTTTGCTGCCTTTGTCGGGCGATAAAATTCAGCACATCTGAAGTGATATTTACTCCTCTCCGCTTAGCTTTAGCTTGCAGAATAGTTAGGCGGGTTTCAAAATCGGGGGGTTGAATGCCAACGATTAACCCCCATTCAAAGCGGGAACACAGCCGTTCATCTAATAAAGGCATTGATTTAGGTGGCTGG
>JBHIFE010000009.1:0-24892 GCA_046760985.1 Dehalococcoidales bacterium | reverse complement strand
CGCTATTGGCGAGTTTTCGGTAGATGAGACTACCTCGCGGGGAGGGCTCTGCCCCATAGCTCACTCCTCCCGCCTTGGGGAGTGTGAGCTATGGCAAACTCAAAGAAGGTCTCCACCTTCTGGTGTGGAAAAGTTATGATTGGTGGAGCTGAGGGGACTCGAACCCCTGACTTCCTCCGTGCAAAGGAGGCGCTCTCCCAACTGAGCTACAGCCCCAAATTACTTCAAAGATTATAGCATATCTGAATTTACTTTTATATCTCTTCCTTGTCAGTCCCCACCATTGTTGCTATACTAAAATGCGTTATCTAAATCGGAGTAAGTTATGGATTTTGAGACTGTTATCGGGCTGGAGGTTCATGCCCAGCTACTGACTAAAAGTAAAATGTTTTGCCGGTGCAGTGCCGATTATGCCAGTGCACCACCCAACACTCATGTCTGTCCGGTGTGCCTGGGTATGCCCGGTGTTCTGCCTGCTATCAATCGGCAAGCTGTGGAATATACCATAATGACCGCTCTAGCCCTGAACTGCACTATCTCCGATTATACCAAGTTTGACCGTAAGAATTACCCCTATCCCGACCTGATGAAGGGCTATCAGATTTCACAGTACGATGCTCCTCTTGGGCGTGGGGGCTGGCTCACCATTGAAGTTAACGGGGAAAAGAAGAAGATAGGCATAATTCGCGTTCACCTTGAAGAGGATGTAGCCAAACTACTCCACCGCACTTCACCAGATGGCGAAGTCTACAGCCTGGTAGATGTCAACCGTTCCGGTGTGCCGCTGATGGAAATTGTCGGTGAGCCTGATTTGCGCTCCCCGGAAGAAGCCCGGCAGTACCTGATAAAGCTGCGCAGTATCCTCCAGTACTTAGGAGTATCTACCGGGAACATGGAAGAGGGGAGCTTCAGGTGTGACGCCAACATCAGTATCCGCCCCAAGGGCAGCTCAAATTCCTTGGCTAAGGTCGAGGTCAAAAATATGAACAGCTTCAAGGCAGTTTACCAGGCTATGGATTATGAAGCCAAACGACAGATGAAAGTAGCAGCCGAAGGCAGAAAGCTTATCCAGGAGACCAGAGGCTGGGTGGAGGCGAAGGGCAAGACCGTTCCCCAACGCACCAAGGAGTATGCCCACGACTACCGTTATTTCCCTGAACCAGACCTGCCACCACTGATTATCACTCGGGAGTGGGTGGAGAAAATAAGAGCCAAACTGCCGGAACTGCCTGAAGCCAGACGCGACCGATTTATCGCTGAATATGGGCTGCCAGTCTATGATGCTAAGCTGCTTACCAGCTCCAAAGCTATGGCTGATTATGAAGAGGAAATCATTAATGTAGCGGAACTTCATGATTTACCTGTGCCAGAGAGAGCCAAGCTCGGGAGTAACTGGCTTTTGGGTGAAGTCAGTCGCATTATGAACGCTAACTATATTACAATGGAAGAATACCAAAAAAGGGTAAGCCCCGAAAAACTTGCTCAATTAATTGCTTATAATACCAGAGCCATCATCAACACCGCCACAGCCAAGTCGGTGCATGAGGAAATGTTTAAAACTGGTAAAACTGCCCTTGACATTATCACCCAGCGAGGGCTCAGTCAAATCAGTGATATCCAGAAACTGGAAGAGGTAGTTACCGAGGTGATAACCGCCAATACCCAGGCTGTCGCCGACTTCAAGTCGGGCAAGGAGCAGGCGCTTAAGTTTCTGGTTGGGCAGGTAATGAAAGCGACTAAAGGTCGTGCCAATCCAGCGGTGGCAAATGAAGTATTAAAGAAAAAGCTTGCTGAAGGCTCAAATCCGACAGGTAAAGAATAAGATGCAAACTTACTTAAATATAGCTCAGATAATAGTGGCTATTGCCTTGATACTGATTATTCTGTTTCAGGTTCGTGGCGGGGGACTGGGCAGTATCTTTGGTCAGCCTGATACCGTATATCGAACCAGACGGGGCGTGGAGAAAACACTATTCCAACTTACTATCGCCCTGGTAGTTATATTCATTATTATCGCCTTAATATCGGTTCGACTTAGCTAATAAGCAATTGCCGCAAAGCTAGGAAATAATATGGCTGCCATAATTACCTTGACCACTGATTTTGGCTTGGCTGACGCCTATGTAGCGGCGATGAAGGGAGTGATACTCAGCATCAATCCCGAAGCAAAGCTAATTGATATTTGCCACTCAATTAGACCCCAGAATATCTCCCAGGCTGCCTTTGTCCTGAGCACAGCGTATCAATTCTTCCCCAAACGTACAATCCATGTGGTGGTAGTCGACCCCGGGGTTGGCACCGAGCGAAGAGCCATCATCCTGAGAACTCCCCTGGCTGACTTCGTTGCCCCCGATAACGGCGTTTTAAGCTACGTGATACAGCAATCTTCATCTAAACCGATAAATGTCAATCGTCAGCAAGTTGAGCTTGCACCTGAACTGGAGGCAGTGGCTATTACCAAACCTCAATTCTGGCGGTCACCAGTTAGCTCTACCTTCCATGGACGCGACATCTTTGCCCCGGTAGCTGCACAACTTTCCCTAGGCTCCCCGCCAGTAGACTTTGGCGAGACAATAACCTCACTTATTATGATACCCCTGTCCCGACCATATAAGACAGCAGCTGACACGCTGGCGGGGCATGTCCTTCACATTGACAATTTCGGTAACCTGATTACCAATATTAAGAGCGATGACCTCCCCAAACAGACAGTAACTATTGAGGTTGGCAATCAGCTCATCCGCGGATTAAGCCATACCTATGAGGAAGGCAGAGGACTACTTGCTCTTATTGGTAGTAGCGGCTACCTAGAAATATCTCTGAAAGGAGGTAGTGCCAGCGCCTTCCTTAATGCTGAGGCGGGTAGTGAGGTAAAAATAAGAATAGGCGCACCCCATCATCCCACACTCCCACACAAAGGCTAAAGAGGAAAAAACCTGTGCCTCCATATTACTTTCCAAAATTTTTCTGCAAAATTCACTGCAATTCATTGTTAAAATATAGGGTATTCCTAGTATTGATGAGTATCAATTTATCTGCTACTATGCCTAACAAACTAAGTAGAAAGGAAGGTAGTAATGGATGCTCCAATGGTCTTTTTGCGGATACTGCACGTCATCTTTGGCATATACGTGGCAGGCAGTTACCTCTTCATAGTTCCCATCCTGGAGCCTAAGCTGAAGCGCCTGGGCCCTCCCATCCAGAGCCCTGTCATGCGCTCGCTAATGCCGATACTCTTACCCATCAATGGGATTAGCTTTATCATCCTCATAGGGACTGGTGTGGCAATGACGCTTATCATGCGGTCAGGTGCTCTCAATACATTATTCGTAACTGGATGGGGTTGGGCTATGATTATTGGGTTGGTGGCAACAGTGGCTGCCGGGGTAGTGGGCTTCGGCTTCATAGCACCGACCGGACTCCGTATGGATAGACTCGGCCGCAGTATCGAAGAGCGTGCTCCCAACCCCGATGAGGGCCAGCAACTGCATCAGCTCTCCGCCCGAGTTGAGACTCTCAGCCGCGTCAACTTCGTGCTCATTATCATTGCCCTAGCTACCATGATAGCCTCTCGCTACCTATAGGCTCGACTCTTCCGTGGCATGATTTGAGGAGGAAACACATGGAGCAAATCGTCATCGAGCCAGCACAGCCAAGGGAGATTCTAGAAGCCTCGGTTTTACTCAGTCGTGCCTTTGCCACTAATCCTATTCAGCTCACGGTCTTCCAGGGGCGGCGCCGCGCTATTGAGACCAGTTTCAGGACGATGCTCGGGCGTTTCCCAGGCCAGGTGCTCTTAGCTAAGGAGAGCGGCCAGACTATCGGTGTTATGCGTATGGTGGAATGGCCACGCTGCCAAGTGTCGCCTCTGCAGATTCTAACAGTGTTACCATCCGTGCTCAATGCACTTCGGGGCACACTACCGAGGGTACTGAGGTTTAACTCCATCTGGGCAAAGCATGACCCGAAGCAGCCGCACTGGCACTTTGGCCCGATTGGTGTCCTGCCGGAGAGACAAGGTCAGGGCATCGGGAGCCAACTGTTAGAGCACTTCTGCAAGCATGTTGACCAGCTTGGAGAGGCGGCTTATCTGGAGACGGACAAGCCGGAGAACGTGCGCCTCTATGAGCGCTTTGGCTTCTCGGTAAGTGGCGAGACACCGGTTTTCGGGGTGCCCACATGGTTTATGTGGCGTCCCCCCACGCGGGGAAGGAGCGCAGTTAGGACAAATATTAGAGGCAGCCAATAAATTGTCCTGTTTTTAGCCTCTAGGTATTGACAAATACCAATATGTTTGCTACTCTGCTTGACAAAAGATGCAGGAGGTTTGAAAAATGCCACAGGCATACTGTATGAAGTGTAGAAAAAAGGTAGAGATGAGAAATCCTCAATCAATTACGCTCAAGAATAAGCGCCCGGCAACACAGGGAGTCTGCCCCAACTGCGGTACCAAGGTATTCCGCATTGGCAAGGGATAAGCTTATCAACGCTCTTCACCTTATATTTGGACGTCTTTCCGAATTTGAGGATAGTCTGCAAATAAAAAAGACCTTTGCTTATCGGGCTCTCCCCCGCAAAGGTGTATTATTGCTTACATTTGAATGATTGAGTTTTTCGGCTATAGGTTGTTACCCTAGCCAGTGAGGGCATTGCTGTTGGCAATGCCTTCTACATTTTTGCTATAATCAATATCGTATCTGAGATTTCTGCCTGGAGAGGAATTAACAGACAGGATTATGAGCCAGCATAGTCGGGAAGAAATTTTGTCGCTAATGGAAAATGTTGAAGTGGCTGCGGTTGCTACCTCAGCCGGAGAGAGATTAAGAATTCGTATGATGCATTATGCCATTGACCAGAACTTCAACATTTACCTAGCTACGCTAAAGGGTGACCCCAAGACAGTTCAGATGACCAATTATCCCTCAATTTCACTTCTCGCCCACGACCCTGGAGCTAACATCAATGAATCCAAGGAAATGGAAATCACCGGGAAAGCACTTTTCGTAAGGGAGCGGAAGGAAAGGGAACGAGCCTTGGAGATGACCGCCAAAAGGTCGCCTGTAGTCAAATACCTCACCGAAACCGGAAATGCCAGCGTGCTTGACTGTATCAAGGTAGTGCCAGAAACCATAAAATTCCGTATTTTCAACGAGATAGTTCAGGGGATGCCGCCAACAGTTATTGAGTTCCCCCAAAACCAACAGGTGGTAAGTGATTGGCACCTTATCAAGGTGAAGCTGAAGAACTGGGGGATGGCGCTTAGAGTTTCCTTTCTCACTGCCAGCATTGTCCCTATTCTTCTCGGAACGGCGGTAGCTTGGTTTACCACTGGTATTTTCTACTGGGGATTTTTCCTGCTGACCCTGCTTGCCGGTGTACTAATTCATCTCGGCGTCAATGTCATAAATGACTATTCCGACCACAGGAGCGGCAACGACGAGGTGAACCGAGAGTTCGTTCGTCCTTTCAGCGGGGGGAGCCGGGTAATTCAACTGGGACTCCTCACCCCACTTGAGGTGCTTTCTGGAGCTTTACTTTTCTTCCTTCTCAGCGCCTTTATCGGTTTTTATCTCGCCTGGGCAAGGGGACCGCTAATCCTCATCCTGGGAGCTATTGGGCTTGTCTGCGGTATATTCTATACCGCGGAACCCTTTAACTGGGCAAAAAGGGGAGTTGGTGAACTATTGGTCGGGGTGAACTTCGGTATTTTGATGACGCTGGGAGCTTATTATGTGCAAACGCAAAGCTTCAGTTGGGTTCCAGTGATAGCCGCAATTCCAGTATCTCTCCTCATTACAGCAGTGCTTTATATCAACGAGTTCCCCGACTATACCGCCGATAAACGGGTGGGAAAGAACACGCTGGTAGTAAGACTGGGACGAGAAAGGGCAGTAATCCTCTACACCGTTATCATGGTAGGGGTATATCTTTCCATCGGGCTGGGGGTAGCCAGTGGTGTCCTTCCCTTAACCACTTTACTGGGATTAATAACACTTCCCCTCGCCATCAGGGCGATACAATATGCCAGAAGGCATCATTCAAGATCATTCGACCTCGCGCCGGCTAACGCCTTGACCGTAATCAGTCATTTAGCTACCGGATTACTTCTCACTTTAGCCTTTGCCTGGGAATCGCTTGGCACTCAAGGATTCGCCTATGTGGTTATTCTCGGTGTTGTATTCATAGGCTTTGTCGTCCTAATGTACCGTTATATTGAAAAGCAGAAAGATATTTTTCTCGGTCTCAAGCAGGCAGTGAGGTAGCCAATGAACTGTCCCGTTTGTAGAAAAGAAGCCAGAGCCTATATTTATTACTGTGCCAGGTGTGCCGTTTATGTGCACGAGTGGTGCTGGCGGAAGCATGTAGAGATAGCTCATAAGGAAAAGAAGTGAAACTGAAAATATGGTTTCTGGAGACCAGACCGCATTTCCTGCTTCTTTCCGTGGTATTGGCTTTCCTGGGTACCAGCATCGCTTGGTATCATGGTTACTTTCATCTTGGCTATGCTTTGCTGGCTTTTATCGGGCTGCTTCTGGCTCACATCAGCGTCAATACCCTTAATGACTATTTTGACTATAGAAGTGGAGTTGACTTAGCCACGAGAAGGACTCCCTTCAGCGGTGGCAGCGGCATTCTCCCCGCTGGTCTCCTCAAACCAAAACAGGTCTTTTGGCTCGGCATGACCTCCTTCCTGCTGACCATACCTATAGGTATTTACTTCATAATTGTCACCGGTTGGCTACTGCTACCTCTACTGCTGATAGCCGCTATATGCATACTCCTTTATAGCCCGTTCATACTCAAGCTACCATGGCCAGAGTGGTCTCCCGGGGTGGGGCTGGGAGTTTTGCCGGTCCTGGGAGCTTACTTTGTTCAAACCGCTGCCTACACCTCGCCCGCAATTGTGGCAGCCATCCCCTCCGGCATCTTGGTGCATAACCTGCTTCTTCTGAACGAATTCCCCGACACTGAAGCCGATAGCAAAATCAATAGAAAGACCCTACCCATCACCCTGGGGAAGGCAAAGGCAAGTCTAGTCTATTCAGTGCTGACAGTGCTGGTTTATTTGTGGGTAATCGGTGGCGTAGTAGTCGGACTGATGCCGGTCTTCTCACTAATAGCCTTGCTGACCCTTCCCCTGGCGATAAAGGCTATTCAGGGTGCCTTAAAACATGAAGAAATGACCAGACTGATACCAGCTATGGCTAACAATGTTCTGGTTGTCCTTTTAACTCAGTTGCTTCTGGGCATTGGCTATATCCTGGCTACGGTTTTCTAGGAGTTGACTTAAGTGTCTCAATCTGACCTGGTTCTGCTGCACCCCCCCAGCGTGTATGATTTCCGCCAGAAAACGATTCTTTACGGACCGGTTAGTGACCTGATTCCCTCCTCCTCAGTCTTTGAGATGTATCCTATTGGCTTCGCCAGTATTGCTGAATATCTGGAGCGCACTGGCTACCGGGTGCGCATTGTTAACCTGGCGGTGCGTATGCTCAATGACCTGAACTTTGATGCCGAGGCAATGATAAAGCAACTCAAGTCGCCAGTCTTTGGTATTGATTTACACTGGCTGGTGCATGCTCACGGCGCTATTGAGGTAGCCAGATTAGTCAGGAAATACCACCCTGAGGCAAAGATAGTTTTCGGCGGGTTTTCTGCTTCTTACTACTCTCGGGAACTGCTTGGCTACCCTGAAATAGACTATGTGCTCAGAGGTGACTCTACTGAAGAACCATTCCGGCAGCTAATGGATTGCCTAAAAAGCGGAGAAGAGCCTGAAACTGTGCCTAATCTGGTTTGGCGGGATAGCCAGGGTAAGATACGGGAGAATCCTTTCTCCCATGTTCCCGCCGACCTTAATGGGGTAATGGACAACCATTATGCCAATATTGTGCGTTCGGTGATTAGATACCGTGACCTTGCCAGCTATGCACCTTTTAAGAACTGGACAAACTATCCAATTACCGCAGTGTTTACCTGCCGTGGTTGCACCCAGGATTGTGTTATCTGCGGTGGCTCCGCCGCTGCCTTCCGAAACTTTTATCATCGGGGAAAAACTGTTTTCCGCTCTCCAGAATCGGTTATTAGAGATATAAAGCAAATTGAGCGCTTTAGTAGTGGTCCTATCTTCATCCTAGGAGATGTGCACCAGCCAGGCGATGAGTATGTTAACCAGCTCTTACACTTGCTCCGAAAAGAGAAAGTGAAAAATCAATTTATTGTTGAAATATTCTCTCCGGCATCAAGGGACTTCTTGCAGCAGGTTAGCCTATCCTGTCCTGACTTCTGCCTTCAGATTTCCCCGGAAACTCACGCCCCCGAGGTGAGAAGAGCTGCCGGCAAACACTATTCCAATAAGGCTCTGGAGCAAACGCTGAGCGATGCCCTTGATGTTGGCTGCGGGCGACTGGATGTCTTCTTTATGATCGGGCTGCCAAAGCAAACACCCCAATCGGTAATGGATACCGTTAATTACTGCGACTTCCTGCTTCAGAAGTTTAACGGGGACAAGCGGCTCTCCCTGTTTATGGCACCGCTGGCACCTTTCCTTGACCCGGGCTCCTTGGCTTTCGAGCAACCGGAACGCTATGGGTACCACATCCTGTTTCGCACACTGGAAGAGCATCGCCGAGCCCTATTAGCCCCGAGCTGGAAGTATACCCTGAACTACGAGACAAAGTGGATGACACGCCAGCAGATTGTGGACACTGCTTATGAAGCCATATTGCGTCTCAACGAGGTGAAAGCCAAATATGGGATTATTTCTGAGGAGATGCTCAAGACAGGGGAAAAACGCCTCCGAGCTGCCCGGGATATGATACCACGTATTGACCACATTTTATCCGGGGATAACTCTGAGGAGGAGCTAGCCCACTTAAAAGCAGAGATAGATAGGATAAATATGTCCCCGGTGAGTGAGAAGACGGAATTAGCCCTACCGGTTGGGCTGGTCAAGCTAAAACTACTACGCTCCCTCTGGTATTGGGCAATTGGGCAGCGGTAATCCCAGACACTATCTCTTCCGCTTCCACACCGTCCCCTTAGGAGTATCTTCAAGAGCTATGCCGACTTCATCCAGTTTCGCCCGAATCATATCAGCCTGTTGCCACTGCTTGGCTTCCCTGAGTTCGTTGCGTATCTTAATCAGATTTTCAATTATTTTTTCAGCATCTTGCTTTTCGTCTGGAATACCGGCACGATTTAGCTCCTGATAAACTGAGGCACTAATTTGAGCAAATAGTTCAGCATCAAGAGGTTTAGCCCAAAATAGCTTAAAGGTCAAACCCAACACCCCTGCCAGCTCTGATAATACTTGTTGGGCTCGGGCAACACTATAACCTGCTTCGCTCGCCCGGTTAATGTCTCTGGCTAAATCAAAAAGGGCAGCTAAAGCCTGAGCCGTATTGAAATCGTCATCCATAGCCTCAACAAAGTGCTGTCTATAGGTATCGGTATCAAACACATTCTTGTACTTTACAATCGGGTCATCCAACTCAGTATTAACCGTATTACGCAGCCTATCTGCTCCCCTTTCCGCTGCTTCCAGAGCCTCCTCAGAATAGGTCAGGGGACTGCGGTAATGAGAGCTGAGCACGAAGATGCGAATGGCATCGGCACTGTATCTCTCCAGTGCCTCTTTTATCGTTATCAGATTCCCCAGCGACTTGCTCATTTTCTCTTCGCCCAACTGCACCATACCATTATGCAGCCAGTACTTGACAAAAGGTTTATTCCCGGTAAAGCTTTCTGACTGGGCTATCTCATTCTCATGATGGGGAAAAACCAAATCCTGCCCTCCACCATGAATGTCAAGGGTATCCCCCAGGTATTTTAGCGACATAGCGCTGCACTCAATATGCCAGCCCGGTCTGCCCGCACCCCACGGACTCTCCCACATCGGCTCACCCGGCTTTGATGCCTTCCACAGGACAAAGTCCATAGGATGCTCTTTCTCCTCCCCGGCTTCAATCCGCATCCCCGCCATCATTGACTCCAGACTGCGGTGAGACAGCTTCCCGTAATCAGGCACATTTCTTATTCGGAAATAGACACTACCCTGTGCCGGGTAAGCATAACCCTTATCTATCAAGCCCTGAACCACCTCAATAATTTTTGGTATCTCTTCAGTAGCTCGGGGGTAGATATCAGCCCGACCGATATTCAGCGCATCCATGTCAGCAAAATAGCTCTCAGTAAATTTTTCCGCCAGTTCCTGGGGAGAAATCCCCACTATACTGGCTCGGTTTATAATCTTATCGTCAATATCAGTAATGTTCTGCACATACTTCACTTTATAGCCACGAAACCGAAGATAACGCCAGATAACATCAAAGATGATGTAGCTCATGGCATGACCAAGGTGAGCCTCATCATAGGGTGTAATGCCACAGACATACATCTTTACTACATCGCCCTGTGGTAAAAACTCTTCTTTCTGCCCGGAAAGGGTATTAAATACCTTCATTTTTCCTCTACTGTAGCTGCAGCATAAGTGGCTATTCCTTCACCTCGACCAATAAAACCCAACTGGTCTGAAGTGCTAGCCTTGACACTCACCTGACTAATATGGATACCCAGTGTCTGGCTGAGTTGTTGTCGCATCTGGTCAATGAAATCTCTCAACTTTGGTCTTTCTGCCAAGATGATAGCATCCACATTATTCACCTTCCAGCCATTTTCAGCCAGCTTGTCCCTTACTCTTTTAAGCAGAACCAGGCTGGAAATATCCTTATATTCAGGCTCACCGGGCGGGAAATGGCTGCCTATGTCCCCCAAAGCTGCCGCCCCCAGCAGGGCATCAATAATGGCATGGGTTAATACATCAGCATCACTCCAGCCGCCAAGCCCCTTATCAAAGGGTATCTCTATTCCCCCGAGCACCAGCCGGCGTCCCGGAGCCAAAGAATGGACGTCATAGCCAATGCCAACACGCAATTTACTGTTCATATTTTTGCCACAGGAGCTCAGCTAAAACCAGGTCATCGGAGGTAGTTACCTTTATATTATCATAAGAACCCATGTAGAGTTTGACTTTGTAGCCCAGCTGCTCTACCAGTGAGGCATCATCAGTGACATCACCGCTTGTCCCAGAATAAGCCTCAGTTATTAGGTCAATGCGAAATACTTGTGGCGTCTGCACTGCCCATAGATTTTGACGTGGTGGCGTCTGGTGCACTATTCTATCGTCTCCGGCAACCTTAATGGTATCTTTAACCGGAACAGCGGCTACAGCGGCTCCGGTCTCCTTAGCCGCCTCCAGTCCACGCTCAATCAAGTCCACAGTGACCAATGGTCGGGCACCGTCATGAATTATCACCCAGTGACACCCATTAAGCAAACTCAGTCCCGCAGCTACTGAATCTTGGCGCCGTCTGCCCCCGGCACAAATATTGCTTACCTTAGACCATTCCTCCTCAGGTATCATCTGCCGGCATTGCTCCTCCTTTCCCCCGCCCACCACCACCACTATCTGATCAACCAGACGACATTTCTGAAAGGGTTGAGTCGCCCGCATTAGAATAGGCTTGCCCCCCAGTAAGGTAAAAACCTTGTCTATCCCACCCATCCGCCGACTCTCCCCAGCCGCCACAATAACTGCACCTACTTTTTGCTGCTCATCCATTTGCCTGACTAGATTATAAAGCAAAACCAGTGTTACATCTACTATTACGTAATAAGTGAACTAGAACAAGGGTTTTTAGTAACCTCACCCCCCTTCGTTCCCCTTCCCCTTAACAAGTGGAAGAGAAAGTAGTGAGAGAGGGACTTCGTCCCTCTAAAACTCCCTTTAGGAAAGGGAAAAGTTAGTTTCCCCCTTTTGTAAAGGGGGACTAAGGGGGATTTAATCCCTCTCCACAAGGGGAGTAGCCTGCGAAAAGGGGTGCCAGCACCGGATATTCCCATAGGAGTGTCTAAGAGGGGCGTCACCTTCTCAAACAAGTTAAGTGTGGATTAGAACATGATATAATAGGGTAGCTATCTATGGGGAGGTAAATATAATAAAAGTCTGTAACTATAGTGAGGTTAAACCTATTCAGGAACTACCCGGCGTAACTAAGCGCGAGGTTATTAACGCTGATGATGGTGCCCCAAATTTCTGTATGCGTGTCTTTGAAGTTGAGCCGGGTAGCTCAACCCCATCTCATTCTCACTCCTGGGAACACGAAGTATATATTCTTTCTGGTCGGGGAGTGGTGATTGGTGAGCAGGAAGAAACTCAAATAGCCGCGGGCAGCGTTGTTTTTGTCCCTCCTAATGAGCATCACTGCTTTGCCAATAACAGTAATGAACCCCTTCGCTTTATCTGTCTCATCCCGCTACTTACTTAGAACCCCTCACCAGCCCCACCCCTACCGCTTCCCGTAAGGTGCTGACCGGTATAAGCTCCACATCCTTTGCACTAACCCTAGCGCCAACTTTAGGCACCAGGCAGCGCTTAAAACCAAGTCTAGTGGCTTCAGCTACCCTTCTCTCCAGCTGAGAAACAGCCCTTAATTCACCACTCAACCCCACCTCCCCTACCACCACCAGGCTAGGGTCAACCCCCACATCACGGAAGCTGGAGGCAATAGACAGGGCAATGCCCAAGTCAGCCGCCGGCTCTCCTATCTTAAGCCCACCGGTAACATTAACGATAATGTCCTGATTACCAAGTCTTAGACCAACACGCTTGGTAAGTACTGCTGTAATTAGCAGTAACCGATTAAAATCAACACCGTTAGCTGTGCGCCGGGGTAAGCCAAAGCTGGTAGGGGTGGTCAGGGCTTGAATCTCTACCAGTAGGGGTCGGCTACCTTCAAGGGTAGGCACTACCGTCGAGCCCATAGCCTCACCCCACCGCTGGGAGAGAAATGCCCGCGACGGATTATCCACCTCAACCAGACCCTGCCCCTTCATCTCAAAGACACCGACCTCATTAGTCGAGCCAAAGCGATTTTTCACACAGCGCAGTAACCGATAGGCACTAAACGGCTCGCCCTCAAGGTAGAGCACCACATCAACAATATGCTCCAGAACCCGGGGTCCGGCAATAGTGCCATCCTTAGTTACATGTCCGGCAATGAAAATGGGCACAGCGTTAAGCTTTGCCCATTGCATAAGTTTCAGAGTGCACTCTCGTACCTGGGTTACGCTGCCTGGGGTGGCATCCAGCTCAGGGATATAAACGGTTTGAATAGAGTCAATGACCACCAGACTTGGTGACAACTGCTCAATCTGATTTAGGATAACTTCAAGGTCAGTTTCCGCCAGAAGGTAAAGCCTCTCTCCCTTTACCTCCAGACGCTCTGACCTCAGCTTAATCTGGTGCTGCGTCTCTTCACCAGAAATATAGACCACCTTGCCACCCTTGTCCTGCGCTACTGAAGCGGAAGCTTGAAGCAAAAGAGTAGATTTACCAATACCAGGGTCACCACTGATAAGCACTAAGGAGCCAGATACCAGTCCGCCCCCGAGCACCCGGTTAAACTCACCCAGCGAAAGGGGGAAGCGGTCGGTTGCCTCAATAGTTACCCGAGATAGTTCCTGAGGCGGGCTAGTCAGAGGAACAGGACGAGACGGAGCCACCGGAGCAGTTACCACCGTTTCAGCAAAGCTGTTCCACTGCTGACAGTCAGGGCAGCGTCCCAGCCATTTCGGGCTCTCCTTGCCGCATTGCTGGCAGACAAAAATAGTCCTTTTATCTGACTTGCCCACAAATTGACTTTACCTGATTTTAAGCAATAAGGCAAGAGCAAATGTCTGGCGACTATTCTCCTGTAGGTTTTTATCTACCTCACCCCCTTTATCCCCCTCTCCTTACGAGGTGTCAAAGGAGAGGGGGAGAAAAAGAAAGAGGGGCTTCGCCCCTCTCATAAAACTTTCCCCTTCCCCTTATCAATGGGGACAGAGGGGGATGGAGTTACTATAAAAACCTTACCCGCCAAACATACCGAAGAACACGCCCCCGGGTGTAAATCCAGTGATATAAATCCCGGTGAAAATGGCGGTAGTAATCACACCGGCAACACAGGGACCCATGGCAAACGGCAAAATCATCGCCCTTTTGTTTACCTGAACTGCGCATTTTTGCGCTACTTTAGCCGTTGTCGGCACACAGGACACGGCGGCGATGCCAATCAAGGGGTTAAACGGTTCTTTGGTTATCTTGCTGTAGATTAAGCCACCAGCGATTCCGCCCAGACCGGAAAGGGTAAGCGCGATTACTCCCAGAATCAGCAGGAGCAGCACCTTTGGGTCCAGGATGATATCCACACCAAGTAAAGCGCCCAAGGTAAAACCGAGGAAAAATGTAGCCCCATACAGCAGTGGTCCTGACAAGAATTCAATAAATCTCAGGACTCCCGCCTCTTTGATGGCTAAACCGACAAAGAAAGAAGCAAACAGGGGAGCCGCTACCGGGAAGAGCACGCATAGCAGAGTGGCAGTAGCAATGGCAAAGGCAAACTTTGATCCCGAAGATACCTGGGGTATGGTGCGCCAATCCATTTCTATTGCTCGTAGCCTTCTTGGTATGATTCTGGCTAGGAAGGGATAACCAGCATAACAGACCCCGAGATAAACATAGGCAACAACAGTGATAGGTACAAATAGGTCTCTAGCCAGCATGATGGAACCGTAAAGAACCATGGGTCCATCGGCACCGCCAACCAGAGCAATCGCCGCTGACTCATGGGGGGCTAGCCCCATCGCCATGGCTATAGGCAGAGTAGCCATAGTTCCAAGCTCAGCACATATGGCTAGAAAGAGGCTCATATAGGGTTTAGCTATCAAAATGTCAATGTCAGTTATGGCACCAATACCCATGAAAACAAGACAGGCGATTAACCCATTACTGAAAGTGAAGGTGTAAACTGGCTGAAGGAAGTCTATTTGCAGATAGTACATTATCTCTTCAACGTTACCAGCTAAGGGGTTTATGAACAGATTGCCCAGCTGAGCAGTTTCCGCCTCCATTACCATGAGACCGCCGTTCACCGCTATCATCCCGATTCCCAAGGGGAGCATTATCAGCGGCTCCAGGATTTTCTTATAGGAGAGGAAAACAAAGAGGAAACCAAGGGCTACCAGAAATAATCTGGCAAAAGCAATGCTGGGCTCAGTCAAGAAGAAGGTGTAGATACCTTGGAATAACTGCAATATCAGCATAGGTAGTGACCACCTCTAACTCTCTTGTTTAGCACTACCCGCATCAGCCCGTTTTCCTCCTCTCTGAACAATTAGACCGATAAATTTAATAATCAGGGCAACACATATCGCAATGATTATGGCGACGCCGTAAGCTAATAGGGCAAAGAGCAACGAATTTATTACCATTTTATCCTGAAGTAATCAAGAATTTTGGGCAATTCCCAGGTAGATTAGAGTCCGCCGAATAAGTAGCCTCAACCGGTTGCTCTAGTAAAAAGTGACGCCTAATTTCAAAAAGAACGAACACGAACTACCAGCTTTCTAATATTCAATAACAGCGACTATATCGCCCGGCTTAACTGTTTTATCAGGGGTAACCTCCAATTTAGTAATAGTACCACCTACCGGAGCCAAAATAGGGTTCTCCATCTTCATTGACTCTAGTAAGCAGATTGTATCACCCTCTTGAACCTGATCCCCAACTTTGACATTTACACTAATAATCTTACCAGTTATGGGAACCTCTATAGTCTCTTGTGGCAATTCTCAAGCTCCTTTCTTGGTATTGTCACCTCTCTGACGAATTAAAAGGGCGGTTGCTTCCTCTTCTAGTTTCCACCACCCTTAGATACAAAAAGCTAACCTGTGAGCCAATTATAGACTATTTATCATCTCCAAGCAAGGCACCTACAGTAGTTGGGCGAACTACTATCTCTCCCTCCTCCACGTCAACAAAAACAGTATCACCTGATTTAAATTTACCGCGGAGCAAATCCTCTGAAAGCTTATCCTCAACCATATCCTGAATCACCCGGCGCAGCGGTCGAGCCCCAAAAACTTCATCGTAACCCTTCTCACCCAGGAAATCTTTGGCGGCGTCGGTTACCTCCAGCTTTATGCCTTTCTCGCTTAATTGCTGGGTTACTGAGGTTAGCATCAAATCAACTATCTTTCGTATCTGCTCCTTGGTCAGAGAATGAAATACAACCACACCATCAACCCGATTGAGAAACTCAGGTCGGAAAGTTTTCTTCAATTCATTAAGCAAGTTCTCTTTCATCTTCTCGTATGCCTCGTCCCGGGTTTTGCCCTCGTCACTACGAGAGGTAAAACCAATAGTGGTGCCTTTCCGGATAAGTTCAGCACCCACGTTACTGGTCATAACAATAATGCTATTACGGAAGTCAACCCGGCGCCCCTTGGCATCGGTCAAGTGACCATCGTCAAATATTTGTAGCAACAGATTAAACACATCAGGGTGAGCCTTCTCAATCTCATCAAGGAGTATGCAACAATATGACTTGCGCCTTACTGCCTCAGTTAATTGCCCGCCTTCCTCATAGCCAACATAACCCGGTGGAGCTCCAACCAATCGGGATACGGCAAATTTCTCCATAAACTCAGACATGTCAAGCCTGATTAGGGTATCCTCACTGCCAAACATAAACTCAGCCAGGGCTCTGACCAGCTCGGTCTTACCAACGCCGGTTGGTCCAAGAAAGATGAAGTTACCTATCGGGCGTCTCGGGTCCTTTAACCCGGCTCGGGCTCGCCTTATTGCTTTAGCAATAGTACCAATCGCCTCATCCTGACCGATAATACGCCGGTGTATCACCTCTTCCATATTAAGCAAGCGACTAGTTTCATCCTCAGCTAGCTGCACCACTGGGATTCCAGTCCACATACTCACCACTTCGGCGATGTTTTCTGCCCTTACCACTACCTCCTCCTGTTCCTGCTCAGCCCGCCACTCTTCTTCCAGTTTCTTTATCTTTTCCTCAGTTTGGAGCTCTCGTTCACGCAGTTCGGCAGCACGGTCATACTCCTGTGCCGCCAGGGCAGCGTCTTTCTCCTTGCGCACAATATCCGCAAGTTGCTTAGCTTCCTTCAAGGTGATAGGCATAGTTCGGTATTTAATCCTTACCCTTGACGCTGCTTCATCAACTAGGTCAATAGCCTTATCCGGCAGAAAACGGTCGGGGATATATCTGGCAGCTAACTTTGTTGCTGAGTCTAACGCCTCATCACTTATTTTTAGCTGGTGGTGCTCCTCATAGCGCTCATTAATGCCGCGCAGAATCTCCAGCGTTTCCTCTACTGTGGGCTCCTCTACCACAATTGGCTGGAAGCGGCGCTCTAAAGCTGCGTCCCGCTCCACATATTTACGGTAATCATCAAGGGTGGTAGCACCGATACATTGCAGTTCCCCTCGCGATAGCGATGGTTTGAGGATATTAGCCGCATCAACCGCTCCCTCAGCCGCTCCAGCACCAACCATAGTGTGGAACTCATCAACAAAGAGTACGCAGTTTCCCGCCGTTTTTATCTCATCAATAATCTTCTTTACCCGTTCTTCAAATTCACCCCGGTACTTTGTCCCGGCAACCAGTGCTCCCATATCCAGCGCTACTATCCGCTTATCTTCCAATGTCTCCGGGACATCACCAGCAACAATGCGGTGAGCCAAACCTTCAACAATTGCCGTCTTTCCCACGCCCGGTTCTCCAATAAGAGCCGGATTATTCTTTGTTCGGCGGCTGAGGATTTGAATTACCCGCTCAATCTCCTTAACTCGCCCGATAACCGGGTCAAGTTTACCCTCCCTGGCTTTCGCCGTGAGGTCAATGCCCAATTGATCCAAAGCCGGGGTACGACTTGTGGCGCGGGTAAGCCTGGGACGGGACACACCTTGGCTGAGGACATTACTAGTTTCAGTGCGTGCCCTTTCTAGGGTAATGCCAAGGCTATCTAATACCCCAGCAGCTACCCCTTCTCCCTCACGTAACAATCCTAATAGAAGGTGCTCAGTGCCAATATAGCTATGACCGAGGTTACGCGCCTCGTCTATAGCTAGCTCAATGACCCTCTTAGCGCTGGGAGTAAGTCCAGTTTCACCGGTACTCGGTTTCTCGCCCCGTCCAATGATAAATTCTACCGCCGAGCGCACCTTACTCAAGCTTACGCCCAAGTTGATAAGAACCTTAGCCGCTACCCCCTCCTCCTCACGCGCCAAGCCAAGCAAAATATGCTCGGTACCAATGTAGCTGTGGTTTAGTTGTCGCGCTTCCTCTTGGGCTATGGTGAGAACCCGGCGGGCTCTCTCTGAGAATTTCTCAAATCTGCTAGCCATCCCTCTCTCCAGATGCTCCCTGTCTCATACATAATTATTATCTCTAACTCTACAGTATAAAGCAATCAAGGGCAAAGGTCAAAAAGCCCCCTGGCAGTGGCATATTTTCCACAAGGGGTTACCCCCTCAGTATCGTCTGCGCTGGGGCGTTTCACTTCCGTGTTCGGGATGGGAACGGGTGGTTCCACCCCGCTCTAACCACCAGGAGGCTCCTTCGGCCTTCAACTGACAAAGCAATGTCAAAGACAAAATCTATAATAGCACAAGCAGACTAAAAATTACAAACCAAAATATATTTTAACACGCTATCCAGCATTAAAAAAGACTCCCGTACTCCCTTGACAACATTCAAGACAAGTGATAGCGTATGAAAGAGGATTTCAGAAAAGACCAGCCCTTTGACCCGTTGTCCAAGAATTAATGCCGGCGATAAGTAAGCCTGAAGATAGCTTAGTAAAAATAAACTTCTGGGGTGATGATAATGGACACGGAATTAGTTCATATCGGGTTTGGCAATATATTAGCCATGAATAGGGTTATTGCTATGGCTTCGCCAAACTCAGCACCTACTAAACGCGCTATCCAAGATGGAAAAAGCAAGGGACTACTGATTGATATGACCAACGGCAGAAGAACCAAGGCAGTTATCTTCATTGATAGTGGGCATACTATTCTCGCCGCTCTTGCCCCAGAAACTATTACTGGCAGGCTACAGGCAAGTCGAGTGAGCTCAGGATCAAAACTAGAGCAAAGCGACGAAAAAGATGAGCCATGAAAGTCAGTCCCCAACCAATCTGCCAACAAAACCGTTATTTATAGTTCTTTCCGGTCCCTCAGGAGTAGGTAAGGATGCCGTCTTAACCAGAATGAGGGAATTAAACTATCCTCTTGAATATATCACCACAGTAACTACACGACCCCGACGAGCTAGCGAGAGAGCCCACATAGACTACCATTTTATTTCAATGGCAAAGTTCCGGGAGATGATTGACCATAATGAGTTATTGGAGTGGGCGAATGTCTACGGGAATTGGTATGGTGTGCCCAAGAAGCCAGTTAAGCAAGCACTGGACAAGGGACAGGACACAATAGTAAAGGTTGACATTCAAGGAGCTGCTACTATTAAGAAAATTCTGCCTCAAGCGGTTTTTATTTTCCTGATGCCACCATCAATAGAACAACTTAGGCTAAGGCTCAAGCAGCGCCACACTGAGTCATCCTTTGACTTAGCTTTACGCATCAAAACTGCCGAGGAAGAAATAGAGCAACTATCCTTATTTGACTATGTGGTAGTTAACTGGCAGGATGAAATTGACCGAGTCGTAGCTGACATTGAGGCTATTATTACTGCCGAGAAATGTCGGGTCAGCCCGAGACAAATTGCTTTAGACGACTAGTTTAAGTAACCAGGCAATCAAATAACCAAGTGCCCCGCAGATAGGAAAAGTTATTATCCAAGCAGTAACAATGTTACCAGCTACCCCCCAGCGCACTGCCGAAAATCGCCTGGTAGCACCCACCCCCATAATGGCTGAACCGATGCAATGGGTAGTGCTTACCGGGATACCTAGCTGAGAAGCGGTTTCAATAACCGCTGCGGCTGAGGCTTGAGCGGTAAAGCCGTGGACTGGTCGGAGAGTAGTAACCCTTATCCCCAGTGTCTTAATCACCCGCCAGCCTCCCATAGCCATACCCGAGCTAATTGCCAAGGCTGATATGACTATTACCCACCACAAGTTATCCAGTAAGGAGAGGTGGTCCCATAGGCTGATATCTTTATAAAAAGTAACCAGTGCCATAGTAATGATGCCTATGGGCATCTGACCATCGTTTTTACCATGGGCATAAGCCACAAAAATCGCAGATAGGATTTGCAAACGACTAAAAATAAGTCGTATTCTATCTGGGAGACTGCGCCGGAACACCCAGAATAGAACAACCATCAGTACAAAGCCACCAGTAAAGCCGAGTACCGGCGCAGTAACCACTGCTGATAGAACTCGCCCCATAACATTCCACACCACTGCCCCGCCACCAACCATTGCCATCCCGGCGCCTGCCAGCCCAGCAACGAAGCCGTGGGTTAAGCTTATTGGTAGACCAGCTAAAGTAGCCAGAATCCCCCAGACAATAATTGCGGCTAGAGCGGCAATCACCGATGGATATGAGATTGCTTCCGGGACTAGAATCCCTTTGCCGATGGTTCGGGCAACAGCAGTGCCAGTAGCCGCACCAGCGAAATTTGATATGGCAGCTATGATGAGAGCATGCTTGGGAGCAAGAGACCGGGTGCCAATTGCCGGGGCGATGGCATTAGCCGCATCATTGAAACCATTGACTATGCCAAAGCCAACCGCCAGAATAATAACTAAAAGAAGAAGCCCAAAAGAGGAATCAGGCATGCTTGAGCGCTACCCCTTCTAGGACGTTAGCCACATCCTCACACCTATCGGTTGCGCTCTCCATATGTTCATAAATTTCGCGCCATTTAATAACCTCGGTAATATCTACCGTATCCTCAAAAAGCTCAGCCATCGCCGAGCGGAATACCCTGTCTGCCATATTCTCTAACCGGTTAATCTCTACACATAGCTCAAGAATCTTCTTTAACTCAGCACGGCGACGCAACCCAGCTACTGCCCTTTCCACCTCAGCCACCTGCTGGACTATTATGTTGGCTAGCTCCTTAGCTCTCTGGCTGGGATGGTCTATCTTATAGATGAGCATAGCATCAGCCGCAGCATGGATAAAGTCAGTCACATCATCTATGGTATGAGCTAGCAGGGCAATATCCTCCCTATCAAAGGGAGTGACAAAGGTGCGGTGTAATTGGGCTATAATCTGATGGGTAATCGTGTCTCCCTTGTGCTCCAGCTCGGTTATTTCAGCTACCCTCCCCTCCACCACCTCCCAGGTGTTAAGCATCTCTTTTAATTTCTGGGATGCTTTCACCATATTTCGGGCGCTCTCCTCAAAGAGGTCAAAAAATTTCTCCTCCTTGGGCATAAAGGGAAACCTAACCATAAATGCTCCTTCTCGGCTGATAAAAGGCGTATTGAAGCCACAATGGAACAGAAATCAAAGGAAAGCAGAAGAGACGACTTCTTGGCTTACATAGTGGATAGATAAAAGAACTAAAATAAAAAGCGGAAAGCCTAACAGGATTAGAAATTCTTTCCGCATACCAATACATATTAAGATAAGACACTCCTATACTAGTCAGACCATAACTTCAGCCCAGTCCCAGTATGAGTTTATACGAGTTACACTTGATTGTCAAGGTATTTTATGAGATTGTTTAAGCAACCTATCCCCTCTTGAGGGTGTTTAAGAGGGGCGTCAGCCCCTCTTTTTTAAAATCTTCCCCCTCTCCTTTTAAGGAGAGAAATACTAAAGGAGAGTCAAAGAGAGGCGAAGCCTCTGATATATATCCATTCCCCCTTCCCCTTGATAAGGGGAAGGGGGATAAAGGGGGATGGGGTTATTAAGTAAAATTTAAAGGGAGTGAGGTCAATAAACACTCTCTTTATGACTCAAATTATTCCGTTTCCTCTGCTTTTCCTTTCTTCTGCCACCAGGCTTTCAGCCGAGCCATAACTTGCTTCTCATATCCCTGGTCACTGGGAATATAGTAACACTTGTCCTGTTGGGAAGCAGGTAGGTGCTCCTGCTCAACGAAGTGCCCAGGGTAGTCGTGAGCATATTTATAGCCCTTGCCGTAGCCCAATGCTTTCATTAATGAGGTTACCGGATTGCGCAAGTGCATGGGCACTGACTCACTGGGACCCTGTTTAACCTCTTCCTGAACCTTGGAATACGCCTCATACAGGGAGTTGCTTTTCGGGGCGGTAGCCAGGTAGACGGCTGCCTCAGCCAGAGCCAGGTTGCCCTCAGGCATGCCAATAAAGTGGACGGCTTGTTGCGCCGCCATGGCTATTACCAGTGCCTGGGGGTCAGCCATACCCACATCTTCAGAGGCAAAGCGAACCAGACGACGGGCAATATATAGGGGGTCTTCCCCAGCTTCTAGCATCCTTGCCAGCCAGTACAGCGAGGCATCCGGGTCCGAGTCTCGCATTGACTTGTGCAGGGCGGAAATGAGGTCGTAGTGCTGCTCTCCAGCCTTATCATAGGTTAAGGCTCTATGCTGCAAGGCATCTTCAATGGTAGGCAGTGTAATATAGCGCTTGCCGTCAGCATCAGGTGGGGTATTCAAAGCCGCCATCTCCAGAGTATTGAGGGCAACCCGGGCATCATTATTGGACATGGTGATAAGATGGCTCAAGGCTTCCGGAGCTAACTCTACATCTAACCCGCCAAGACCCTGCAAGCTATCCTTTAGTGCTCTCACGATTATCGCTTTTATTTCCTCTTCGGTAAGAGGTTTCAGCGGCAGAACCCGACAGCGGGACAGGAGAGGGGAGGTAACCTCAAAGGAAGGATTTTCAGTGGTAGCCCCGATAAGGGTAATGGTGCCATCCTCAACGAAGGGCAGAACCGCATCCTGTTGAGTCTTATTGAAGCGATGAATCTCGTCAATAAACAGGATGGTTCTCTGCAGGTTCATGGTGCGCCGTCCTTTCGCCTCCTCTATTACCCGGCGCAGGTCATTTACACTGGCACTGGCAGCACTTACCGGGCTGAAGTGTGAACCGGTGATGCTGGCAATAACGTAAGCCAGCGTAGTCTTACCGCAGCCGGGCGGACCCCATAAAATCATTGACGGTATCCGGTCAGCTTCAATAGCCTTCCTCAGCACCCGTCCCGGACCGATGAGATGCTCCTGCCCGACAAAGGTATGGAGGCTGGTGGGTCTCATTCTGGTAGCCAGTGGCGCCTCCTGCATTCTTTGTTCCTCAGCCTGCTGCTCAAACATATCCATACTCATAATACACCACCCCCTTTATCCCTATCTCCTCTATTATATTATTTATTCTCCCATGCCGGCATCTTTGATTTCCTTCATATTTCTTACCGCCAGCAGAGAGGAAAGGACACCCTTTATTTAATGACCTCCTTAATTAAATCCCTCTCGCTCTCCCTTTAAGAAAGGGAGAAGTTCTCCCCCTTTGGTAAAGGGGGACTCAGGGGGATTTCTCCCCAGGGGCTTCGCCCCTCTAAAACTCCCCTCTTCACTCCTCCATAGATAGTTGTTCACCTTCCTTCTGGGCTATCCTCTGCGCCTTGGTGAAGGTTACGCTGGTTTGTGCTTGAGGGGGCATATCAACCGTATTACCATGTAGTAACTCCTCTATAGTCAGTATCTGTATTTTGGGATAGTCTTTATCCCAGATTGGGGAGTGGTAATAACCAGCATCTATAGCCTCAACCTTCATTGGTTCAGTCGGCGGTTCTAAGGTAATAAGCACACCTATAGCATCATTGGCTGCTACCGCCTTAAGTTCTCTAATAGCATTTACCCCAACGTGCCCACTCTTTACCTGAACCACTACCCGTTTTGGCGTGCCACTGACCTCATCTATGAAGTGAATCACCCCGTCAATGCCCTCATCAGCACCTTTCTTTTTCTCACCGAGCGGGCGGGCTTTTATCAAGCTCAACGCCCACCACTGGAACTGATAGCGGTCTTGGTGAGCTAAAGCCTTAGCCCCCGCCAAATCTACGGGTTCACCAATCACCTCAGCATCAATACCGAAGCTGTCCTTCAAACGATTGCGCATCAGGGCTATGGCTAAATGGGTAATATCAATACCTATCCAGTGCCTCTTTAGCTTCTGGGCAGCCACCACCGCTGTGCCACAGCCACAGAACGGGTCAAGGACAATGTCGCCTTCGTTAGAGCTTGCCTTGATAATACGCTCCAGCAGACCAAGGGGTTTTTGTGTTTCATAGCCCAGTCCCTCTGTTGACCAAGACACTATTGGTAATACATCAGTCCAAATAGATTGCAGAGGTGTTCCTGGCATATCACTGAGATAGCGTTTGAGTCGAGGTATTCCCTTCTTTGTATAAAAGATTCGCCCTTCTTTTTCTAATTTCTCCATATTCTCTCTAGTCACTCGCCAGTTTCTGACAATTCCCTTCCACTCATATCTGGGCCCTCGCCCTCCTGGTGCAACCAGATTATCCGACATAAAAACATGGCCATCATCATCCTTATATCGATAATAGGTTTCCACATAGCGCGGGTCATAGGGCATGAACTCTTTGTTCCATACATAATTGTCAGTCTTGGAGTAAAATAGTAGGTATTCGTGAATTCTTCCGCATCTTCTAGAATCACTGTGAGCAATGCCGCGCTTCCACACGATCTCATTTCTGAAATTCACTGGCCCAAATATCTGGTCTAGCACTAACTTTAGGTAGTGGCTGGCGGTAGGGTCGCAGTGGAGGTAGAGAGAGCCCGTTGGCTTTAACACGCGGTGGAGTTCTATCAATCTTGCCGTCATCATCACCAGATATGCCATTACATCATTGTGACCTATGGCATCATGTAAAGCACCGATTAGCTTTCCCACCTTTAATGGTCCGTTAATCACTATGTCGTGGTAGGTGTCCTCTGCTGTTTGTGTCCAGTGCCAGGTATCGGTAAAGGCTTTTATCTGGGCTTCGGACTCAACCCCGCTGTTTTCCTTGAACAGGATGTTATAGTCCTTCTTGCTGTTAAATGGC
>JBHIFE010000008.1:0-25527 GCA_046760985.1 Dehalococcoidales bacterium | reverse complement strand
AGAAAAAGAGTCGTAGGAGTAAAGGCTGAAAAAGACAAAAAAGCCCTGAACTTTAAAGCCAGAAAAGCGGTAATTATCGCTTCAGGAGGCTTTGGTAATAACCCCAAGATGGTGGAGGAGTTCAAAGGTCTTAGTTATGCTAAAAGGTGTCTCCCAACAATGAGGGGGCATACTGGAGAAGGGATAAAAATGGCTATGGCTATTGGAGTTGCAACAAGTCACATCGGAACTGCTGCCATACCATCAATTCCAATGGATGCTAATACCAAACACCCGGCAGCCATTACGCTTCACCACACCTTATGTGGAGCTATATTTGTAAATTCCCTGGGTAAACGGTATGTGAATGAGTGTCTCCCCATATTCCCATACTTAGGCGAAGCTTCATTTGCCCAACCTGGTGACAATACTTTTACTATTTACGATAGTAGAATCAGAGAACTTATAGAACTTGTAGATTGGTCTATATTCAAAGAGTATCACGACGATACCATTGAAGGGTTGGCTAAACAGCTGGGTATCAACGAAAAGGCAGGAATACAATGATGATATAGACAAGAATGGATACGATACCAAGTTCGGCAAAAAACTACTGCTGGCGCACGTAAATGCACCACCTGTGAAAATAGAGAAGCCACCATTCTACGGGATCAAATTGATGAACTGCTTTACCTCGTATAAGGGAGGGTTAAAGATTAATGCAAAAGCACAGGCGATAGACCAATATGGTGAGGTTGTTCCTGGATTGTATGCTGCAGGTGAAGGTGCCGGTGGTCTATTCAGCGAGGGCTCTTATATCTGTGGAACAATGATTTGCGAGTCATTAACATTTGGTCGTATAGCCGGAATGAACGCCGCTGCAGAAAAACCTTAATCCTAGCATACTTCTTAGCTGCAGTTTAATTTGAACTATACAACACAGTATTTGAAATGCCCATCATAATTAACAGAGAAGAATGCGAAGGGTGTGGGACATGCATATCAGTATGTCCCAATTCTGCCATTGTTTTAAAAGAAGTAGATGGGTCTATAATCGCTGAAGTGGTCTCGGAACTGTGTGATGAGTGTTGTGAATGTATCGAGTTTTGTTTAAGAGGAGCAATTAAAGAAGGCGCCTAACCTATCATGAACAGTATCTATGAGGAAAGACCTTGGTTAAACCTCTATCCCAAAGGGACCCCAAGTGACCTCGAAATCACAAACAAGACGGCTATCGATATCTTTGAGGACACCGCGTCTAAGCTATCCCAAGCACCAGCTATTCATTATTTTGATGACACTATTACCTATGGACAACTGAATTCTCTGGCTGATAGCCTGGCAGCAGCTTTGTCTGACTTAGGCTTGAGTAGGGGTGATCGTATCGTTCTGAGCCTGCAAAATGTACCACAATTTCTTATCAGCCAGTATGCAGCCTGGAAGCTGGGGGCAATTGTAGTTCCATTGAATCCTATGTATAAGGAGAAGGAGCTTGAATATTACCTCAATGATTCCGGAGCAAAGATTATTGTTTGCATGGAATCTACCACTTACGAACCAGTAAAAAAGGCGATAGCTAAAGCACCGGTAAAGCAGGTCATTACCACCTCAGAGATTGACTTCCTACCTCAAGGACAGCCTCCTCCCAAGTTACTTAGAGATTTTCAGAAAAGGAAAACTCCTGGGACACTGGACTTCCTAGAACTTATAAATAAATACCGAGGAAACACAGCACGCCGGGCTAAAGTCAATCCTAGTGATGTGGCACACCTCCTATATACCTCTGGCACGACGGGTCCCCCCAAAGGCGCTATGAACACTCATGGGAACGTAGTCTTTGCTGCGGAGTGCTACAAGGCTTTTTGTCATCTGGGTACCTCAGATGTAGTGCTGGGAGCGGCGCCACTGTTTCACGTCACCGGCACAGTTGGTCACCTCGCCATCACCTCCCTGATTGGTGCGCCACTCGTTATTTTCTACAGGTTTGACCCAGCAGAAGTACTCCGTCTCATTGAGAAGTGGAGAGTGACAAATACAGTGGCAGCAATTACAGCCTTTATTGCTCTTCTGGACCACCCTGATTTTCATCAAAGGGACCTTTCCTCCCTCAAGAAGGTTTACAGCGGTGGAGCTCCTGTCCCGGCAGGATTTGTTGATAGATTTGAGCAATCCAGCGGTATTTATATCCACCATGCCTATGGTCTGACCGAGACTACTTCTCCTGGTCTCTTTCCTCCTTGGGGATTGCGGGCTCCGATAGATCCCGAAAGTGGGGCGCTGTCCACCGGGTTCCCACTACCGAGTAGTTGCGCTAAGATAGTGGATGCTGAGGAAGGAACCCGTGAAATACCGCCGGGCGAGTTAGGAGAGATAATTATCAAGGGACCCACGATTGTTCCTGGTTACTGGGGTAAACCTGAAGAAACGGCTCATGCCATAAGAGACGGCTGGCTGTACACCGGTGACATAGGAAAGATGGATAAAGATGGCTGGTTCTATGTAGTAGACAGAAAAAAAGACCTTATCAATGTTTCTGGCTTTAAAGTGTGGCCTCGAGAAGTAGAGGACATTCTTTACCAGCATCCGGCGGTTAAGGAAGCCGCTGTCGTTGGCGTGCCAGATGCCTATCGGGGTGAGACAGTAAAGGCATTTGTGTCATTGCGTGAAGAATATGAAGGTAAAATAAGTCCCCCAGAGCTGATTGATTTTTGCCGGCAGAAAATGGCAGCCTATAAGTATCCGAGGGTTGTTGAGTTTATCCCGGAAGTTCCCAAGACATTAACTGGGAAATTTATGAGGCGGGTGCTCCGGGAGCAAGAGCTCAAGAGGAAAATACGATAACGAGCGAATAATCGGCTAACTTAGCCTATTACAAAAGCTGAAATAGAACGTTATTGACACTTACAGCGGTTTGTCAATACTTTGAAGGGAGTAGCAACAAAATGGGGGAGAGAAAGGATATGAAAGTCCCGGTTATGAGCTTGCCAGAGCAAGCCGACTTGAGGGAACGTGCTAACGAATATTATTGGTTACCCCTCCGTCAAGCCAAGGAAGATGATATTAAGCAAAACTTGAAGATCATCGTTGGGGGTAAAGGGTGTAGAGTTTGGGATGCCGAAGGGAAAGAATATTTGGAGGCATGTGCCTCTGATTGGACGGCAGCTGTGGGTTATGGAAGGAAAGAGATAGCAGACGCTGCCTACGAACAACTTACGAAAATCCCCCATGTCGACCCCTTCGGCAACTACGCAGCGGCTTCCACGATAAACTTTGCTACAAAGCTAGCTCAGATTGCCCCCGGCACCTTGTCTAAGGTGTTCACTATTTCTGGAGGCTCTGAAGCCAATGAGTCAGCTCTAAAATTAGCCAGGCAGTATCAAGCACGAGCTGGCTTTCCGAAGAGATTTAAGTTTATCAGCAGAAGACTTTGCTATCATGGGGCTACTTTTGCTTGTCAGAGTCTTTCCACTGACCTATTTTTCAGACCCTATTTAAATGAGCCCTTGTTACCCGGCTGCATACGTGTGGCTCATCCTTATTGTTACCGGTGTGAGTTCGGTTTGGAGTATCCATCTTGTAATCTAATCTGCGCTAAACAAATAGAACAAGTAATCCAATCTGAAAACCCCTCCACAGTAGCGGCGGTGATGGCAGATGCTGTAAGTACTCAGGCGTTTGCATCTGTCCCCCCGCCAGAATACTTTCCCATGATACGCCGGATTTGTGATCAGTACGGCATTCTCTTGATTATGGATGAGGTAGTTTGTGGCTTCGGGCGTACCGGAAAATGGTTTGGCTGCAATCATTGGGATATTGTCCCAGATATAATGACCATGGATAAAGGAATAAGCAGTGGTTACCTCCCGCTCTCTGCAGTGGCTGTTAAAGAAGAGGTAGCGGCTAAGTTTATTGGTAGTCAAAAAGATGCCTTCCCACATGGACATACATGGTGGGGACATCCGGTCAGTTGTGCCGTTGGTCTTGCTAACATCGGGATCATTGAAAGAGAAGGATTGGTGGAGAACGCCGCCAAAATGGGAATATATTTTCTTGACGCGCTCCACTCTGCACTTGACAAATCTGCTATAGTGGGGAACATTCAAGGGCTTGGCTTGCTGATCGATGTTGAATTAGTTAGGGATAAAAAGACAAAGGAACGTTTTACGGGTGCAGAAGCAGCTAAGTTAAGGCGAGAGCTCACTAATAAATTGCTTGAGCAAGGTCTTATCGCTCAAGTGAGTTCTGTTTACATAGCGCTACTCCCACCCTTAATCATAACCAAAGCAGAAATAGATGAGATAGTACATATCTTAGAAGTGAGCATCAGGGAAACTGAAAAGGAAATGATGCCTGGCTAAATCTGGTAAACGGCACTGTTTGTAGTCAGCAAAAAATATGATAAGATACCCCTTTTCTACCCTCAGACGGTCTTACTCTCAGTTAACTCTAGTTACCCCCTGGAAATAACACCAATTACGTCTATCTCTACCAAAAAATCGGGTTTTGCCAGACTGGCGACTTGCATAAAAGTGCTAGCTGGCGGGTTCTCTACTAGGAGTGGTGCGTGCTTTTGATAATACTCTAGCTCTGTCTTTCGCATACGAGGGTAATCCTCTAAATTCTTGAGGAGCATGAGTGTCTTGACAATATTATTCATAGAACTACCTGCCTCCTCCATAGCCTTCCTGACCTTATCCAGGGCTATTACCATCTGCTCTTCAAAAACGTTCGTCTCTGTTCTGAGAGTTTCGTCATTCTGACCTTGACAACCGGAGACAAAAATCAGATTGCCGACCACAACAGACCTAGAAAATTTGGGCGCTTCGGGAGCTACATGGGGATAAGCCAATTTCTTACCACCCCAATACTCCGGGTATTGCCTTACTTCCCAATCCACCTCATTTACCTCCTTTGCAAAAATTGATTACTCACCCCTGCTAAGATTTTACCTCTTAGTCCATTTTCACGTCTCCTTTCCGGAGTTATATTTGACCGATGCTGCTATTAGGTGGTCACACCACCATCAACGTAGGCAATCTGTCCGGTGATGAAATCCGATGCCTTTGAGGCAAGAAACACTGTAGCTCCAACAATATCTTCTGTCATTCTCCAACCTAATATCTGCTACAGCAGCCTGAGTTTAGCCTCTGCTGTGGACTGGTGTCAATAACACTCCTGCTTCGGAGATGAACACAATGCACCGTTGATGAACACAGTAAAAACAATCTGATAGCAGCTAGTTTTCTGCGTCAGGCTCTCGGGAACCAATGGTTAAGAATAGACCAATGTGCTAGAATACGGCTAAAATAATTGCTAGAGTGAAGAAAGTCCAAGGAGCTGGGCCATAGGTGGGCTTTGGAGGCCACTGGGAGACAAGAATAACAAGGAGATTCACCATGGCAATAAGCAAAAAACTTCACAATTTGACGGTTGCGGAGGCTGCAGCAGCAATTGCTGCTGCAGAGTTGTCACCATTAGAACTGGTGAACTCTTGCCTAGAACGCATTGATGAGCTAGAAGAGACCATCCAAGCTTGGGCTTTGGTGGATCGGGAGGGGGCTCTGGATGTAGCGCGTCGTCTTGGTCAGGAGTTGCAGCAGGGACAGCGGCGGGGCTCCTTACACGGTATCCCTGTGGGGATAAAGGATATATTCTACACCGCTGGATTGCGGACAGAGGCAGGCTCCCGATCGTGGTCAGGCTTTATTCCCTCTTATGATGCCACCTCTGTGGCTCGTCTAAAAAAGGCGGGAGCTATTATCTTAGGCAAGACCCACACCACAGAATTTGCCTACTTTGATCCGGCTCCTACCCGTAACCCATGGAATACTGCCCACACGCCTGGCGGTTCCAGCAGTGGTTCAGGGGCTGGGGTGGCTGCAGGCATGTGTCTGGCTGCCCTCGGTACCCAGACCGTGGGGTCTGTTTTACGTCCGGCAGCCTACAACGGTATAGTGGGTTTCAAACCTCAGTACGGTAGAATCAGTACCTATGGTGTCGTGCCAGTAAGCTGGACTCTGGACCACGTGGGTATTCTGGCTCGTACCGTAACGGATGCTGCACTTGTCTTCCAAGCTATAGCGGGGCATGACTCTAAGGACTACCACTCGCTTAACCAGCCAGTGCCTGACTGCTTTCGCTATTTAGATAGCCAACAGGCACCACGCCTAGGTCTAGTAAGGCAGTACTTCTTTGACCAAGCTGACGAGGAGATGCAGAGCCACACTGATAGGGTGGTGCAGCATCTACGCCAGGCTGGCGCTGCAATTGAGGAAGTGGTGCCGCCTTCCAGCTTCGCCACAATTCGTGAGAGCAGCCGCATCATCATGACTGTTGAGGCTGCAACATTCCATAAAGAGATGTTTGCCAAACACAAGAACCAGTATGGACCTGGAATACGAAAGTTGATTGAAGACGGATTAGCCATCCCTGCTAGCGAGTACGCAAGTGCACTGCAGATGCGACTTCAACAGCGCGCCGACATAGAGCCACTGCTGCATCAGGTAGATGCTCTCCTCACCCCGGGAGCGACCGGTGCCGCACCTCGCAGCCTAGCTACTACAGGGAGTCCCGCCATGCAAGGACCTTGGACAACTGTGGGATTGCCTTCTATAAGCTTGCCATCAGGTTTAAGTAAAGATGGTCTTCCCCTAGCCATTCAACTGGTTGGCGCTCCTTTAGCGGAAGACCGTCTGCTTGCTGTGGCACGGTGGTGCGAAAAGGCTCTGGATGTGCACCTTACGCCACCTCTTGATTAATGTGACTTTATGTAAAGTTGGCTATTTTTGCTATATGCTATTGCTACTCGTATATTATTTGTTGGGACTTGTTATACTAAGTTGGGCATTTGGGAGACCTCTACATTGCACCGGGGACGATGTACCTCTTTGGAATGAATGAGCGCTCCCGCCTGATGACCCCTGATAAGTAATATGGCGGCTTCAGTTTGAAGACCTCTGATCCGACGCGTGTGTGGTGGGCACGGCGGGAATCTCCTAGAGCCCGAAAAATTCATTACGGAGGGTTTAGTTTGGTCAAATATCATATAGGAGTGGATGTGGGTAAGGACCGGCACCATGTTTCCATCCGGGATCTTTCCAAGGACATGTACTGCAAGAATTTTGCGGTCACGAACGATCGTGATGGCTTCACCACATTGATTACTGTCTTGGAGAAACTTTCATCTGAGAGAAGCGATTTTGTTATCGGCGTTGAGGCCTGTACTTACGCTCTTAACCTGAGCTATTTTCTATTGGCAATGGGGTTTACCCTGGTGGAGGTAAACCCATTCCGAGCTGGTCAGTTTCGCAAGGCGCAAGGGAAAAAGGCGAAAACGGATAAGATAGATGCCCGCACAATCGCTGCCATACTTTCGCTTGACAACCACAAGCCTCTTTCAATCCCGGACCCCGTACTGGATAACTTAAAGGAGCTCACCCGCTTTCGCGTTGACCTAGTTAACGAAAAGTCCACCATGATAATCCATCTTCGGGAAGCCCTGAGCGTGCTCTTTCCTGAGTACGAAAAGGTTTTCAGGCAACTGGACTCCGCAGGTTCTCTTGCCCTGCTAGCGGCTTATCCTGGTCCGGAACATATGATTGGCGCTGGCGAGGAGGCAGTCGGAAAGACGCTCTCACTTGCTAGTCCTCGCAGGATGAGCAGGGGAATGGCCAGGAGAATCATAGAAGCGGCCCAGAACACTGTCGGTGTAACTCAGAAGCAGCCGGCTCTGGGAATGAAGATCTCCGTTCTGGCAAAGAGGATTCTCAACCTACAGTCAACCATTCGTGACCTTGACCGGCAAATCACGGCTCTCTACAACAGTCTGCCATGCAAGCCTCAAGGCTTCCCTGTGGGGCGGGCTCCTTCATTGGCCACCATCATTGCCGAGATTGGGGACATTCACCGATACCGCACGCTCAAGAAATTCCTGTCTCATCTCGGGTGGTGTCCGCAGAGTTTTCAGACTGGTAACTACCGCCTGGAGCATCCCAAGATGAGCCACGCTGGCAACAAATACGTCAGGCGGCTTATCTGGATGTTATCCATCTTTGCCGTCCAGTTTGTCCCTCGCTATCGGGAGTACTTCGAGCGCCGGGTGAGTGAAGGTAAAGCCAAGATGCACATCATCGTCGCTGTTGGTCGCAAACTACTGTCAGCACTCTACGCCATGCTCAAGAGCGGTATGGCATACGACCCAAATTGGGAGGAGAATGGCCGTCTGGCCCTGGCAAGGCGTTGACAAATGATATAGTAATCATTCCTAGCATTTGTCCAGGTAACCAAGTGACTATTTCAAGGAAGATTGAGAACAGCACAAGTCCAATTATTACCAGTCCAACAAACGGGTATACCCCGCGGATTATGTCACCCATCGTTATCCCCCACTCTGGCTTACACATACCTTTGGTGATGAATATACCTGAGGCAACGGCGGTCATGAAAGCCATCTGAAGATTAACACAAACCATTACGCCAAACCACACGGGGTCAAACCCCAGGGCAGCAGCAACAGGGGTCATTATTGGAACCATGAGCAAGATTATTCCTATCCAGTCAATAAACATGCCCAAGAAAAATATGATAACCATTATAACAGCAAAGGTGCCCCAGCGATGACATTCTTGAGGTCACTACTATGTGTGGGCACGGTCTGATCTCATCCAATTTGGTTAAGGCTATGACGGCAAAGTATTGAGATTCTGACCATCATTCCCTTGGGTGAGCAATTGCATCCAATCTACCGAGGGGGACAAAGGGGGTGAGGTCACCAAATTATTAGTAGTAGGCGGTTCTTCTGCCCAGCCAGTAGCCGATGATAAAGAGTAGCAGACCGCCGAGCCCAATCAGGGCATATAGAGCCCAACTGGGCATACCAAAGGGAGCGGTAACGTAGAATATTCCAGCGCCGGTCCAATCCCCTTCATTTAAGGCACCATCTATGGCTCTTATCCTCCAGTAGTAAGGAGCTTCCTGGGGAACTAATTTTAACTCTTCCTCCGGAGTGACGGTGTATTCTGATTCAGTCAGCTCCGCCTTTTCCAGCACCATGGAAGCATCCGAGAAGTCCCTATTACTAGCAATCTGGAGAGTATAGGTTACCGGGAGGCTCTCATCAGTAACGTCCTCCCAGTCAAAGGATATCGGTGATTTTACCTTAACCCCCATTTCTGGCAGTAGTGGCGTCGGTACCGGTGGTGGTGTTGACTCTACGGTAAAAGTGAGTTCGTGGGTATTGGTGCCATCACTAATAGTTATAGTGTGGTCTCCGTGCTTACTCGCCGGGATTCGGAAGGCAGCTACGAAAATTCCGCTAGCATCAGCAGTAACTGTAGCCACTTCCTCATCATCCCACTTAATGGTTATGTCTCCCTCAGCTTCAAATCCAGCGCCGCCGACTATAAGGTCGCTGCCGACGGGACCGGTAGTCGAGCTGATGCTGGCAGTGGTGAGGGAGGGGGGTGGAGCTGGAGATGGGGTTGGTTCGGGTGAGGGTGGTGGTGGCACGGTTATGGTGAATTTTGCCGTATCTAAGTTCTCATCTTCATCCTCAGCTTCCACATCATAGATACCTGTCCCCAATTCAGGCACAATAAACTCGGTATCAAAGCTGCCTCCTGTACTTGTCGTTGCCGTCGCCAGCCCGACATTATTAAAATAGACGACGACTTCCTGCCTCCTGGCAAAACCAGTGCCACTAACAGTTACTGTAGTGTTAGCTGATCCCGATAGCGGGTTAAGGAATATTTCTGGCTCTACAGTAAACTCAGCCTCAACTTCACTACCGGCTACGGTAACAGTTATAGTATGGGCACCAGCGGTGCTCTCTGGGATTAAAATAATACTGGTAAAACTACCGCCGCTAGTGGTTTGCGTATCCCCATCCTCTATATCAACCTCGCTACCATCATATTCAATGGTGATACTCTCATTACTGCTAAAGTCGGTGCCGGTAATCTCCACCTCAGTGCCTACCGGACCACTATCAAGGTCAAGCGTAATCTCACCGCCAATTACAGTAAATTCAGCAATAGCCCTTATGCGGGTGGCGAGTGTGGTGCCGACATAATGACAAGCATAAACATAATAGGTACCGGTGGTTACATCTCTATCAGTAGAGCCATCGTTGAGTTCTGTAGGAACGGTGAAGGTTACCTCAAATTCTCCGTTTTCGTCAAGCCATATCCCATCCTCCACTTTTTCATAAATAGTAACATCCTCGTCTATGTCATCAATAAGAGTCGCTTCCTGACTAGAGAAGAAGATAGCAGCATATTTATCACTAGTCGCAGTACTTTTGTTGAAACCCTCGCCAGCAACGACAATCTCATCGCCGATTTTACCTTCATCGGGAACAAGAACAAGGGTTCCCACCGCCTGGGCTGGGGTCGCCGGTACAGCCGCCACCAGCAAAGCCAGGATAATGGCTATACTAAATATTCGCAGAATTCTTGTATATTTCATTCTATCCCCCCATATCTAAGAATAATTATTGTTGATAGTAAGCAGTTCTCCTCCCCACCAAGAAGGCGACGAAACCGACTAACAGAACACCGAGTCCTATCAAGATATATGCCGCCCAGCCAGGCAGAGCGAAGGAAAAGCCAACATAGAATGACCACGGAGTTGACCACTCACTCTCATTGGCAGCATCATCTATGGCTTTCACCCTCCAGTAGTAGGGAACTTCCTTCTTGACTGCCGCTAGCTTCTCCTCTTTAGTTAAAGTATATTCTGACTCGGCTAACCCTTGCTTCTCCAATACTATAGAATCGAAATTCTCATCTGAGGCAACCTGAAGGTGATAAGTTATCGGTGGGCTGAGGCTAGTGACATCCTCCCAGTCAAAGTAAGTCTGTGCTTCTGCCTTGCTGGCATTGCTTGGTAGCAGTAACATTGGTACTGACGGTGCCGCTACATAAAATGACCACGGGGTTGACCACTCACTCTCATTGGTAGCACCATCCATGGCTTTCACCCTCCAGTAGTAGGGAGCCTCCTCTTTAACCGCCGCCAGCTTCCCCTCTTTGGTCAGCGTGTATTCAGAGACAGTCAACCCCTTCTTCTCCAGCACTATGGAAGTGAAATTCTTATCCGAGGCAACCTGCAAGCTATAAGTTATCGGCAGACTGGGGTCAGTAACATCCTCCCAGTCAAGGTAAGCCTGTGCTTTTGCCTCAGTGGCATGGCTTGGTGATATTAGCGCTGGTACTGGCGGTGCCTCCCACTCCACGGCAAAGACAAGCTGTTTAGTGTTGACGCCATCACTAAGGGTTATGGTGTGGTTCCCGAACCTACTAACCGGGACTTCAAAGCTAGCCCGGAAAGCTCCATTACTATCAGCGGGAATTGTGCCTATGGTCACATCATCATATTTAATAGTTATTGCACCACTAGGTATAAATCCGGTGCCAGTGACGATGAGCTCCGTGCCAACACTCCCTTTGGTTTTGTTGAGACTAGCCCCGGCAGTGAGGGCAAATTCTGCCTTAGCTATATTCCCGTCCCCATCCTCTGCCTTCACCTCATAGGTGTCGGGCATCATCGCTGGTACATTAAAAGCAACTTCAAAATTACCATACTCATTGGTCCTAGCATAAGATACTAGAGTGTCTTTGAAGAAAATAGCAACAACTTTCCTATAGCCAAAACCGGTGCCACCAATGATTAATATATCAGCTATAGCCCCTGAGGTTGGACTGAGGGTAGTGGAGGGAATTACCTCAAACTCGACTTCAGCGGAGTTACCCTCTGCATTCTCGGCGGTAACCTTGTGTTTCCCAGCGGTGCTGTCGGGAATAATGAAGCTGTAACTGAACTCACCGATGGGAGAAGCAACTTCAGTGCCTAGCTTCTCTTTAGTCTTGTTATGATAGTAGAAGGTTACCATCTTATCAACAGAAAAACCTTTACCATCAATGGTCACCTCAGTACCAACAACCCCAGCTTCGGTATCCAGCTTGATTTCGGTTTCTGCTACAGTAAACAAGTTCTCGGCTACTACATAGCCCCGTTCAATCTTAGCTTTAATCTTGTGTACCCCAGGGTCAGCGCCACTTGGAATATTAAAGTCAAAACTAAAACTACCTGTCTGAGGAACAATTTTAGCGATTTCTTCATTGTCAAAGAATATAAAGATGTTATCGCCTATATAGGAGTCAAAGTTTGCTCCAGTTACCGTAACCATTGTCCCGATTGCACCGGAGGTAGGCGATAAAGTAATTACCGGCGCGGCTAGAACTGGCATGCCCGGCATAACCACCAACAATAAGGGCAAGATAAAAGCTATTGCTATTATGCGGAAGATTTTACAGTGTTTCATTGGTTAATCCGGTCTCTTTACCCCCCAGCTTATAGGATTGAAAATTTATTTAAGTGATGTCCCCCCTTTTTATTCTATTAGTTTTTTTCTAGCACCACGCTTGGGAATATAAGTTCCGGCAAAATTATCCAGAATATCACTACTGATTAGCCACGTGTTATGAATCTTAATCGCTGGTAAATCTCCCTGCCGGCACAGCCGCTTTACCGTCTCCGGATGGACTTTAAGACGACGGCTAGCTTCTATCACATTAAAATAATTATCTAGCAATGCCATAATAAATTGTTAAATATTACTTTGTTAAAGCAATTATAACTCAAAGGACTATCTTTGTCAAGCCCCTTGGGAATGTGGGTGGGAATATTTAAGAAGTGAGCGATGCCCCTCTTTATCCTAGTAGAAGGGTGAGGCAGCTAGATAACCTCAGGATGAGGTCTCATCCAAATAACCCTGCAAAATAAGCGCCGCTGCCACGGCATCGTCCCTAGTCTTCTTGGTCTTTCTAACCGTTTGCATCAGGCGTTTAGCCGATGTCGTTGATAAACGTTCGTCCCTGAAGTCCACCGGAACCTCAGTATGGTTACATAGCTCCCGGACAAAGGCTTTTACCTTCTCGGCTTGCCTACCTACACTGCCCCCCATAGAAAGCGGCAGACCGACAATAATTTGCTCGACCTGGTTCTGGCTAACAATATCAATAATTGCCTTTATATCTGTGGGGTCATTGCGGCGGTTAATAATGGTCACCGGGCTAGCCAGTATGCCTTGCGGGTCGCTGAGAGCCACCCCAATCCTCCTATCGCCAATATCAAGTCCTAAGCTACGCATTATTCCCTCAAGATTGTCTCGGATTTGTTGACAACCCCATCCCCCCTTTATCCCCCTTCCCCTTGCTAAGGGGAAAGGGGAAGTGATGGAAGAGGGGCTTCGTCCCTCTAAAACTCCCTACAAGCATATTTGGGGGTTTTGCTCTCTTTGACTCTCTTTTAGTACCTGCTCTGGCAAAGGAGAGGGGGAGGGGATTGGAAGAGGGGGCAAAACCCACTCTTAAACTTCCTAATCCAAGCAACTAGCCAACATTAAATCAGGGTTTTTGCCAAACGAAGGGCTTCATCCAATTTATCTTTATACTTGCCACCCGCCTGAGCCAAACTTGGCTTACCCCCACCACCACCGCCAGCCACCTTAGCTACTTGCTTTACTATTTCCCCGGCATTATAGCCCTTGGCAACTAAATCCGAAGTTACCGCAGTCAGGAAAACAGGCTTACCCTCGTAAACTGTGCCCAGAACTACCACTACACTTTTAAGCTTATCCCGGAGAAAGTCGCTCATCTCTCGCAGAATCTCCAGCCGAGTAGACGGAACCCTAGCTACTAACACCTTTACCCCTTTTACCACCTCGGCTTGACTTAGTAAAGCTTCAGCCCTTAGCTTAGCCAGTTCTCTCTCCAGAGCTAACCTTTGCCGGCGTTCTTTATCCAATTCACTGACCAGGCTGGATACCTTATCTGGGACAGCTTCTGTTGAAGCCTCCATAGTCTGAGCAATTTTCTCGGTGTTAGACAGGAGCCGAGCAACAAACGCCTCAGCCCCCCTACCGGTAACAGCTTCAATGCGACGCAGTCCAGCACCAATGCTACTTTCACTGACAATTTGAAAGAAACCTATCTCCCCAGTTGAGGTAATATGGGTGCCACCGCACAGCTCTATACTAATCGGTGGCTCCCCGATTTTCAGCGCCCGAACCACATCGCCGTACTTTTCATCAAACAGGGCTATAGCACCTTCCTCTATAGCCTCTTTATAGGCAAGCTCCACAGGATATACTGGCAGGTCCTGACGAATTTTCTCATTGACAATTTGCTGAACTTCCCTCATTTCCTCGGGCATCAGGGCAACCAGGTGAGAAAAGTCAAACCTAAATTGCTCTGGTGCTACCAGTGAACCCCGCTGCTGAACATGCTCACCTAAAACCTTACGGAGAGCAAACTGGAGCAAATGGGTAGCGGTATGATTACGAGCGATGTCAAGGCGCCGTTCTTCATCCACCTCAGCCTCCACCTCCTCTCCCACCGTGAAACTACCCTGGCTAACATGTCCCTGATGGACAATAATATCCGTTGGAATGCGAATAGTATTGGTAACTATAAAATGCCCAGAAGCACTGCGTATTTGACCAGTATCACCGACCTGTCCTCCCATCTCCCCATAAAAGGGAGTGGTTTCTAAAATGAGGCTGGCGGCTTGTCCCTGGGATATCGTCTCAGCGGAGGCACCATCAACCAAGAGGTCGATAATAACTGACTTGTGCTTGAGGTCATGATAACCAACAAAAGGAGTAGTTTCATAAGAAAGCGCCACTTTGGTTTCCTTAAACAGAGTCCCCTTTCTAGCAGCTACTAATTCAGCCTTCCTCGCTCTCTCCCGCTGTTTTTCCATCTCCTTTTCAAAACTGGCTAAATCTACCGAAAAGCCACGCCCAGCGGCAATCTCCTTGGTCAACTCTACCGGAAAGCCGTAAGTATCATAGAGCTTAAACGCCTGTTCACCAGAGATTTCATTTCTCCCTTTGCTGGCTAGTCCTGCCATTATGCCATCCAGCAATTCCAGACCAGTGCTGAGTGTCTGCTCAAATCTTGATTCCTCAAGTTCAATTACATTGAGAATAAAGTCCTGTCTTTGCCTGATTTCAGGGTAAATATGTCCCATTTGGTCAATAGTGGTCTTGGCTGTTTCAGCGAGAAACGGCTTTTCCAGTCCCAACCTTCTGCCAAAGAGTGCTGCCCGGCGCAGCAAACGACGTAACACATAACCCCGTCCCTCATTAGCCGGAATTACTCCGTCACCGATAAGAAAGGTAATGCCACGGCTATGCTCAGCAATTACCCGCATCGCCCTATCAGAGTCATCATCAGAGCCATACTTTTTCCCGGATATTCCAGATATACACTGCAACAGTGGAATAAATAACTCGGTTTCGTAGACAGAAGTTTTACCTATCACCACAGCCGCAGTTCGCTCTAATCCCATACCGGTATCAATGTTAGGTTTTGGCAGCGGAGTGCGCTGTCCATTTTCATCCTGGTTATACTGAGTGAATACCAGATTCCAGATTTCAGAAAAACGACCACACTCGCAATTCGGGGCACAGGAAGGCTTACCACAACCGACCTCTTCCCCAAGATCATAATGAATTTCGCTGCAGGGGCCACAGGGTCCGGAATCACCAGCCGGACCCCAGAAATTATCCTCCTCACCAAATCTCAGTATTTTTTGTTCAGGAACACCTGTTTCTCGCCAGTAGCCGAAAGACTCGTCATCATCAAGATAGATAGTTGCCCACAGGCGTTCTGGTTCAAGCTTCAACCATTGGGTAACAAACTCCCAGCCCCAGGCAATAGCTTCTTTTTTAAAATAGTCGCCGATACTAAAGTTACCCAGCATCTCAAAAAAGGTAAGATGCTTATGGTTACCCACCGACTCAATATCAGTGGTGCGAAAACACTTCTGGCAAGTTGCCAGGCGAGGGTTAGGTGGCACTTCCTCACCCAAGAAATAAGACTTAAACTGCACCATGCCGGCGCTGGTAAACAGTAAAGTGGGGTCACCATGAGGTATTAAGGAGGAACTGGGAATGACTGTGTGTCCCTTTTCCTCAAAGAATTTCAAAAATGCGGTTCTAAGTTCATCACTAGTCACTTATTGCTCCCCAGAAATAGAATTTGGAAACATTGATATTCCATTTTAGGGTAAGAGTGGCTAGCTGTCAACGTGAGGTGGTAACCACAGGAGCGGTATAAGGGATTAGTTCTTTTGCTCCAGGGCGAAGACAGCGGCACCATACACTCCAGCCTCATCACCAAGCTGGGCGGTAACTATGCGCACCGCCCGAGCTGATATCCGGAAAGCCCTTTCCTTTACTACCTGCCTAGCCGGGTCAAGCAAAAGGTCACCAAGATTTGCCACACCACCACCAACAACAATCATCTCCGGATTAAAGATATTGACCAGGTTTACCATGCCCACCCCCAGGTAGGTTCCCGCCCCAGCGATAACGTCTAAGGCTAGCGAATCTCCACCCCGGGCAGCAACGCCAATATTTTCGGCAGTAACGTCTTCCGTCCTATCCGCCACGAGCTCAAGCAAGCAAGAGCTCTCCCCTTGAGCAATGCGCCTCCTGGCTTCCCTAGCCATTGCCGTACCTGAAGCCAGCGTTTCCAGACAACCTATGTTGCCGCATTGGCAGCTCAGTCCATTAACATCAATAGTCATATGCCCTATCTCCCCAGCGCTACCATACGGACCGTTATATAACCTGCCATTGATGATGATGCCACCACCAATGCCGGTGCCCACGGTAAGTAAAATAAGATTACTTACCCCCTTCCCGGCACCAAAACGATGCTCCCCCAAGGCAGCAGCACTGGCATCGTTGAGTAGAAAAGTATCAACCTGGTACTTCTCCTTTACAATATCTCTCAGTGGCACATCCTGCCAGTCGGGGAGGTGTGGGGATGAGGTTACCAACCCCCTCTCAATATCTATGCCCCCGGCAGCAGCAATGCTTATGCTGCCTAATTGAGATAAGTCCATGTTCTTTAGGCTGAGAATATGGTCTATAGACGAAAGCAGTCGGTTAATTACTGACTGTTGTCCCTCCCCAGCCATAGTAAGACAGCGTTCTTTAGCTATCAAACGATTGTTATCAAAAATAGCGGTAATTATTTTGGTACCACCTAGGTCTATAGCTAAAACTGGTAGTTCAGGTTTTTTAGTTTTTGGCATAGTAAATACCACGCAGTTTTCGCTTAGGTTGAATATAGTTTGTGCGGCTGGCACAGTTCAGCAATCAGAATATTGAGAGCAAGTTCAGCATCATATTTCCCGGTCTTGATGGAAAGGTCAGCTTCTAGAAGTTTGTGATACACTTCTCTAAGCCGAGGCAGAGAATATCTGCCGGCTTGCTCTAATGTCTTACGCAAAGCGTATTGTGAGGTCAAAGCCAACTTGTCCTGAATCTCCGCTTCGGATTTCCCCTGGCTTCTTAGCTCCTTTACCCGGACTATCATGTGAAGCTGCCGTGATAGCATAAACAGCAGGTAAGCTGAAGCCATTCCCCGCTGCAGTAACTGTTGTAATAGTTGTTCGGCGACCCCAGCTCTGAACTCAAGGATAGCATCAACCATGGCAAAAACACTTGCTTCCTGGGCATAGCTTACCACCCGACGAACATCCTCCTCCTCAATACGACGTCCTGAAGTGAATAGAACCAGCTTATCAATTTCACTTGCCATAATCCATAGATTGCTACCCACAAATTTAGCCAGCAAGTCAACTGCCTGGGGGGATATGTTGCCACCCTTCTCGTCCACTCGCCTTTGAATCCACTGACGCAGTTTAGTATCTCTGAGTAGAGGGAAGGACATTACCTTGGCTTTGGCAGAAAGTTTAGTAAATAGGGGATTCTTACTGGTTACCTTGCTATCTATTAAGACCAGTATCGTGCTCTCCGGTATCTTATCTATATATTCGGCTAATGATTTATACTCATCCTCTGGGATACTAGTCTTCCCCCGGCTGGACTTGCCTTTGACTTCAAAGCGCTGCAGTAGCCCGTGAATAATGACCAAGCGCCTTTCCGTCAGAAAGGGTGCTGCCTCGCAGATGGGTCTCAATTGGTCTATGGTTACCTGCTGTCCATCAAGGACAGCAGTGTTAGCCGCTAAAATTGTCTGGTCACCTATACTTTTCTTTATTTCCTCAAGCGACTGGTGAAGGGAAAAATCATCCTCGCCGTGCAGTACGTAGAGCAAAGCTTACCCCCTCCTGACTTATTAGCCCATTTTACCACACCAATGACTGGTGGGTAAGGTTGACAAACATCCTCTATTGAGAAATAATCGCACAAAGAGTAGAATAGATACCAGCCTAATAATATTCCAACCGACCACTGGAGTAAGATAATGTCAGAAAAACCTGGTGAACTGAAGAAGCTAGCGGATATCGCCGCTGACATGAAGCTCCCAGCTGAGTTGAGGACTAACGCTATTAAACAACTCGGCAATATTGCCTCTCGTGAAGCACTCCTTGCCTTACTGGAGCTAGCCGCTAATGAAGGGTTAATTACTAAAGAAAGAGACCTTGCCCTTAAGCAAGCCAGAGAAATAATAAAAAAGACGAGTCCTTAATAATCTCGGCTTAATAGGGCGGTTAGCCATGAGTGTTGACATTGGTATCATCGGACTGGCTAAAAGCGGCAAGACAACCATCTTCAATGCTTTAACCAAAGGTAAAGCCGATACCGGAGGTTACACTGCAGAAAGCTTAACACCCCACATTGGCGTAGCCAAAGTTCCAGAGCCCCGTCTGAAGACCTTAGCCGATATGCTGCAACCCCAGCGAATAGTCCCGGCTGAAGTAAGATATACTGACATCGGGGCTTCAGTCAGGAGCCTAGCAAAGGGTAAGGGAATAGGCGGGGAACTGCTCAATCAGCTCAGTAATACCGATGCTCTGATTAATGTTGTCCGAGCCTTTAGCGATGAAAGCATACCCCATGTTGAAGGTAGCCTGGATGTAGACCGAGATATCGCCACCATGGATTTAGAGCTCATCTTTTCCGACTTAGCGTTACTAGAGAGAAGACTGGAGAGAATTGAAACGTCGTTAAAAGGAGCTAAACCGCCTGAGCGCCCAGGTATTCTTCGGGAGCAAGAAACCTTAATCAAGTTAAAGACCGATTTGGAAAAGGATGTGCCCATTCGGGAACTAAGGCTAACCACTGATGAAGCCAGAACTATTACTAACTACCAGTTCCTCACCGCCAAGCCGCTACTAGTAGTGGTCAATATCGGCGAAGAACAGCTGCCTGAGGCAGAGTTTCTAGAAGCGGAATTAAACTCGCGTTACTCACGAGAAAAATGTCGTGTAATTACGCTCTGCGGCAAATTAGAAATGGAGCTGGCTCAATTAGATAACAGTGCTGCTGAGGAATTTCGCGCCGACTTTGGCATAAAGGAGTCCGGGCTTGACCGCACTATCAAGCTATCCTACGAATTACTAGGGCTAATCTCGTTTTTCACTACAGTCTCAAGTGAAGTTAAGGCTTGGTCAATCCAAAGTGGCACCAATGCTCTTAAAGCCGCCGGTAAGATTCACTCCGATATGGAAAGAGGATTCATTCGGGCTGAGGTAATTAGTTATGATGACCTGGTCAAGTGCGGCAACCTATCTGAAGCTCGGAAGAAGGGGTTACTGCGACTGGAGGGTAAGAACTACATCGTCCAGGATGGCGATGTCATCACCTTTCTGTTTAATGTGTAGGCTTATAAGTAGCCTATACCGTGAATCTTCACCATATTGTGGCTAATTTCAGTTTTGGCACCTAGCATGCTTTCTGCCAGCCACAGATTGGTCTCCACATGCTCGGTCAGCCTTGGTACTTTATACTCACTAACCCCGTCAGCCAGCGCAGCGTAAAAAATAAGTTGGTCAGCTAAATAGCGGTCAACTGTCGCTCCGGTTGCCAAATCCTCCATCAGACTCCTAGCTACATATTTACCAATTTCTTCTGAGGTTCGTCCCGGCGCACCGGCTCGGTCAGCCCCGATAATACACCCAGAACTAGTTTCAGCCTGTATTGCCAGAGCTGCCCCCCGCTGAAGTGCCGAGTCTTCATAGACAGTTGCTATTTCGGCACTGTAGCCACCTGATTTGAGCACTTCATTGCATTTTGCCGCCATCCGCTGGCTCACCTTTCTCTCCCTGAGATGCGAAGAAAGGGCAACGCCCCCGATTCGGGTCACTTTCCCCGGGCTGGGCAACTCAATTGGCTTTATTTTCCCCGTCATTGATTCCACTTCCACCTCGATAATTCCGCCACCACGGGGAACATAGCCCGGACGAACAATAGCAAGTCGGGCAGTTATACCCATTTTCTTCAGTAACGGGAAAAGAACATATTGCAGATGATAGGCAGAAGGAGCGAAGTCCTGAAATAACCCTCCGGATACCTTAAAGCTCACCCTCCCCCGGGAAAAACAAGCCGCCGGTAAAAGCGTCATCACCAGCAAAGTGGTTGACCCCGCCGTGCCGATATCCCATTCATAGTAACCACCTTTAAACTTTCTCCGGGGCTTAAACCTTATCTCCTTAGAACCAATTTCACCACCGGTCAAGCTACCATCACATATCTGCTGGATTGCCTGAATTGCCTTAAGGTGCTGGGGTCTTAACCCTGGTTTTTCTCTTTTGGCTCGAATATTAGTAAGCTGAAGTTCTTCACCAAGCAAGGTGGCTAAACTGACAGCAAAACGAACTATAGTACCACTCCCCGATTTTTGCGCCCCGTTAACATATATCATTCAGCCCTCTTTAAATTGCTATTAGCCTTACGCACAATTAGTTTAAGCCCATCTTGCCCCACCACTATAATCTCCTCACCGATATTTATATTTCTATCAATTGATTTCGCTCCCCAAAGTTCACCCTTAATTATGACCTGACCCTCCGGAGCTAACGGGCTCGCCACCTTACCCTTACCGCCAACCATAGTTGGCAGACCAACTACTGTTTGTCTCTTTAAAGTCCGGGTAACAAACCAGAAATCAACAATGGCAAATACCGCATAGGCTACCATCACCGCAATAAGCACCGCTAGAGGTATCTCAATCTCAAATTCGGGCAGTACCCAACGCCAAATGGTGAACAGGGCAGCTTCCACTGCCAAGGTGCTAACAATAGCCAATATTAGTCTGGCTGTAGTCATCTTCCCACCTGATTACCTCCGTCTTTATTATAGCAGGATAGCCAAATTGATTAGCAATCCTCCCGTTCTGCTTGCCAAAAGACAAAAAATTGTTGTATAATTTTGCAAAAGGGCTTGACAGATTTTACAGAGAGTGTTATTATTAAATTTTGACCATGCCCCATATAATTTCACCCCGTCATGCATTTCCTTAAATAAATGTGTTTCCTTAGATGGTTTCTTTCATTAAAGCCACTGGTCTTACTTCAGTGCAGTAATGTAGTAGTGCAATAATTTCATGCCTTTGTTTAAGGAGTAGAGTCTTAGAGATGGTTTCTGTATTACCAACCCATGGCAACCAGGGCATCGTTCCTGTTTCCAGAAAATCTTATGCCAAGTTACCTCAGGTACTAGATGTACCCAATCTGATTAAAGTTCAGTTAGACTCCTTTCAGCGGTTTCAGGAAAACGGATTGAAGCAATTGCTTGAGGAAGCATCCCCGATTAAAGACTTCACCAGCAACAAACTGGAACTTAGCTTCATAGCTTACGAATTCCGTGAGCCGCGTTTCGGGCACTCTGAGCAAGAGTGCCGCGAGCGAAACTTAACTTATTCAGTTCCCCTTTACGTTAGAGTACGGTTACTAATTAAAGAAACCGGGGAAATCAAAGAACAAGACCTATTTTTTGGTGATATTCCCCTGATGACAGCTAAAGGTACCTTTATTACTAGCGGTGCCGAACGGGTGGTAGTGAGCCAGCTACTGCGCTCTCCGGGTGTCTATTTCACCATCGAGGAAGATGCTACTACTGGTCGTCAATTGTGCTTCGCTAAACTAATTCCTACTCGCGGGGCTTGGCTGGAGTTTGAGACCAGCAACCGTAATGTAATCTCAGCCAAGATAGACGGTAAACGGAAGATTCCGATTACTACACTGCTCCGGGCTATTGGCTACAGCAGTGATGAGCAGCTGCTCAATCTTTTCTCTACTGAAGATAATTCCTCAGAGCACCATTTTATCAGGTCCACTATTGAGCGCGAGCCATTAGTTAGGGACGAAGCAGAGGCTCTGCTTGACATCTATAAAAAATTGCGTCCGGGAGAACTGCCCAATATTGAAAATGCTAGGAAACTAATACAGAACCTATTCTTTGATTCGCTACGTTATGACCTGGGAATGGTCGGTCGTTACAAGCTCAATAAGCGACTAGGACTTAATATTGACCTGAAAGAGCGAGCTCTTACCAAACAGGATATTGTTGAGATAGTCAGGCACATTATCATGATTAATAATGGCAGCGACATTAGTGACGATATTGACCATCTAGGCAATCGGCGAGTACGCACTGTTGGTGAGCTAGTTCAAACCCAGTTCCATGTGGGGTTATTACGCTTAGAGCAAGCAGTTAGGGAGCGCATGAGCATTATCGGCACTGAGGCAATTACTCCCAGCGCTCTAGTCAATATCCGTCCGGTAGTAGCTGCAGTCAGAGAATTCTTTAGTGGCTCCCAGCTATCACAGTTTATGGATCAAACCAATCCCCTGGCTGAACTAACACATAAGCGCCGTTTATCAGCAATGGGACCGGGCGGTCTATCTCGTGAGCGTGCTGGCTTTGATGTCCGAGATGTTCACTTTTCCCACTACGGTAGAATCTGTCCCATTGAGACACCAGAGGGACCTAATATTGGACTTATTGGCTCTTTAGCTACCTACAGTAGAATTAACGAGTATGGCTTTATTGAGACCCCTTACCGCAAAGTTATTGCTGAGCTAGGCAATACCGATGACAAGTTAGTAGGTAAGACGACCGCTGAGGCAGTGCTTGATGACAAGGGCAATACCATAATAGAAGCTAATACTACCATTACCCCCCAGCTTGCCAGCAAGCTATCTAAGCTAAAATCCAGAAGAATAAAGGTAGTGCCCTTTGTCTCTGATGAGGTTATTTACCTATCAGCCGACGAGGAGGAGGAGCATACCATTGCCCAGGCTAACGCTCAGCTTGACCAAAATAACCAATTTGTCGAAGAAAGGGTTGAAGCTAGGCGGGGTAGCCGCTACCTACTGGAGTCACCAGATAAAATCAACTTAATGGATGTCTCCCCCAAGCAGATAGTCAGTGTTGCCGCGGCATTAATACCCTTCCTAGAGCACAATGATGCCAATCGTGCTCTGATGGGCGCTAATATGCAACGGCAGGCGGTACCTCTACTTCGCCCTGAGGCACCTCTAGTAGCTACTGGCATGGAAATGGAAGCGGCTAAACATAGTGGGCAGGTACTCTTTGCCAAAAATGCTGGAGTGGTAACCGAACTTAGTGGCATAAGTGATGATAAAGGGGAGGCAAAATATCGCATTGCAGTTACTAGAGATGATGGCAATAAGGACGAATATGAGCTAATAAAATTTGTACGCACCAATCAAGGGACCTGCGTTAATCAACGCCCCTTAGTGAACAAGGGTGACCGGGTAGAACCGGGGCAGATTCTAGCCGATAGCTCAGCTACTGAGCAGGGAGAACTAGCACTAGGGCAAAATGTGATGTGCGCTTTTATGAGCTGGGAAGGCTATAACTTTGAGGATGCTATCATCATTAGCAGTCGCCTAGTTGAAGAAGATAAGTTTACCTCCATTCACATTGCCAAGCACGAAGTGGAAGCTCGAGATACCAAGTTAGGACCTGAAGAAATCACCAGAGATATACCCAATGTCGGCGAGGAAAGTCTGCGTGAGCTCGATGAAAACGGCATTATCAGAATTGGTGCCGAAGTAAACCAAGACGATACCCTAGTCGGTAAAATTACCCCGAGGGGGGAGACGGAGCTATCAGCTGAGGAGAAACTGCTACGAGCCATCTTTGGCGAGAAAGCCCGAGACGTGAAAGATACCTCTCTGCGAGTGCCTCACGGTGAATGGGGTAAAGTGATTAATGTGAAAGTCTATTCCCGTAAAGAGAGTGGTGATGACTTACCGGCAGGGGTTAACCACTGGGTACAGGTCTGGGTTGCCCAGAAACGAAAAGCCTCCGTAGGAGATAAACTAGCTGGACGACATGGGAATAAGGGGGTCATTGCTCTCATTGCACCCAAAGAGGACATGCCTTTCCTCCCCGATGGTACGCCGGTAGATATTATCCTTGACCCAATAGGTGTCCCGTCACGGATGAACATCGGGCAAGTTTTAGAAACCCATCTGGGCTCGGCTGCCCAGGCGTTGGGCTTTAAGGTACTTGCCCCCGTCTTTGATAGTGCTGATGATGTGGCTATTGAGGACGCTCTGGCTAGAGCCTGGCTGGCTCAAAAAGCCGCCGCAGTTGATCTTAACCGAGGTAATGAGACCCCTACCATAAAATTAGAACTGGCTAAGGCATGGGTTAAAAGCCAGGGGTATGACGGAGAGCGGGTATTCAGTGATGATTACCCGGGAGAGGCACGGGAAGTTTGCTTACGTCTTTGGCTTGAAGACCTGGGCATAGCCAGCCGTGACCTTAAGCCACAGGAGCTAGAACAAGTTGTGGAAAAGGTGAATGCTGAGGAGAAATCCATTCCCCCTACCTTTGGCAAAGTTATACTCCGTGACGGGCGCACTGGTGAACCATTTGACCAGCCAGTGACGGTAGGTAATATCTATATGATGAAGCTAATTCACCTAGTTGAGGATAAAGTTCACGCCCGCTCTACCGGACCATACTCCTTGATTACCCAACAACCCCTGGGTGGCAAAGCTCAATTCGGTGGTCAACGTTTTGGTGAGATGGAGGTATGGGCACTAGAAGCCTATGGTGCCGCCCATAATCTTCAAGAAATGCTGACAATCAAGTCAGATGATGTAACCGGGCGAGCTAAAACCTACGAAGCCATAATTAAGGGGGAGGATATCCTTCAACCCGGTGTGCCAGAATCATTCAAGGTTCTGGTTAAGGAATTACAAAGCTTAGGACTTGCCCTTGAAGTGATTAGCGAAGAAGAGACAAGAATAACCTCTGCTGAGGAACCTATAGAAGAAGTCCATAAGCTGGATATGGGTCTCAAGGTTATTGAAGACACATCCTGGGGAGAGGAAGCAGAAGAAGATGTTTGAAATTAATGAATTTGACGCCGTACGCATTTCCCTGGCTTCACCGGAGCAGATTAGGAGCTGGTCTTACGGTGAGGTAACCAAGCCAGAGACCATTAACTACCGTACCCTCAAGCCAGAAAGGGACGGACTTTTCTGTGAGAGAATCTTTGGTCCAACCAAAGACTTTGAATGTTATTGCGGTAAGTATAAGAAGATACGCTACAAGGGAGTTATCTGCGATAAATGTGGTGTCGAGGTAGCCCGAGCCAAAGTGCGCCGAGAACGTATGGGACACATTGAACTTGCCTGCCCGGTAAGTCACATTTGGTTTGCCAGAGGAACACCAAGTCGTTTGGGACTACTACTTGACCTGTCACCGCGGAGTCTGGAGCATGTTTTGTACTTTTCCCATTA
>JBHIFE010000007.1:0-25785 GCA_046760985.1 Dehalococcoidales bacterium | reverse complement strand
CCTCAGACATAGAGAGTTCCTCATCTCCAGCGGTGAGCTGGAAAAGTGCCGAAAAGAAAGGGTGAAATTAGAACTGATGGACACCATAGAAAGTTCCCTCAGGAATTTCATCCATGGGATTGATAAAGGTAACTATGTAGAAAGACTTGTAGATAACTTATTACATGGAGAGACCAATCCCCACTTGGCTACCCTAGAAATCATTAATCGTTTAGCCAAAGAGTTGCGTCAGCTACAAAGTGGCAAAAAGTCAGAACTAGATTAGACGAGTGACACCAAAAGGGGCAAAAATATGAATAGCGAGAAAACCACCAAGGAAATTTTGCAGGAAAGATTAGCGCCAAAAGAGCGCACCCCGCTATATAATCCGGAAGTGCTGAAGAAAATAGAAAGGGAGCTTGAGCGCTGGAAAAATACAGAGGTTAGCGAGCAAGACCGAAAGAACTGGAAAGTTACTCCCCATACTATCTCAGGTTCTGATATCCCCCGAGAATTGCTTTACACCCCACTAAATAACCGTGAGCTTGATTATGAGGAAGACTTAGGTTTTTCGGGAAAGGAGCCCTACACCAGAGGCATACATCCCAATATGTATCGGGGCAGGACATTCACTATCCGCCAGCTTTTTGGCGCCGGTTCGCCGGAACAATGCAATAAGAAAATAAAAATGCTCCTAAAACACGGTGCGACTGGGATAAACTGCATCCTTGACCTAGCTACGATTCAGATGTTTGATTCCGACGAACCTGAAGCCAGAGGTCAAGTAGCCACAGTAGGTGTTCCTATTGATTGCGTTGAAGATATGGAGGCAATCTACAAGGACATCCCCATAGATAAGGTGAGTGCCTCTATAGTTACCCACTACCCCAGAAATACGGCGATTATATTCCCGATGTATTTGGTTATGGCGGAACGTAGAGGTATACCTTGGGACAAGTTACCTGGCAGTGTGCAAAATGATTTCATAGTAGAAAGCTTGATCCGCAGTGCTTCCGAATACATACCACCCAAGGATGACTTCAGGATACAATGTGACAACATAGAATTCATCCGAAAGAATGTGCCCCAATGGAACTACGTTACCTTAAATGGTTATAACTTGCGGGAATGGGGAGCTTCTGGCGTCACTGAGATGGCAGTAGCCGTAGCCAATGCCATAGAGACCCTTAAGGAGATGACCAGAAGGGGTCATGATATTGACTGGATGGCGGAAAGGCTAGCTTTCTTCTGGGCTCCAGCCAATGACTTCTTTGAAGAGGTTGCCCGAATACGGGCGGTAAGACGATTATGGTATAAGATAATGAAATATAGATTTGGTGCCAAGAAGCCAAGGTCAATGTGGATGAGGTGTCATGTGCAGACTTCAGGTGTCTCCCTGACCAGAGAAGAGCCGATGAATAATGTGGTCAGGGCGGCTTATCATGCTCTAGCCGCAGTATTGGGCGGCGCCCAGTCCTTACATGTAGAGTCCTTTGACGAAGCCTATACCGTTCCTTCCGAGGAAGGCTCAATTCTATCGGTGCGAACCCAGCAGATTATTGAAGCTGAAACGCAGGTTACTCAAGTAGTTGACCCGCTAGGTGGCTCCTTTTATGTAGAGGCATTGACCACCGATATAGAAAAAAGAATCCTTGACGAGGTAGATGAAATAGAGCGGATGGGTGGTATAGTCAAAGTTGTCACCAGTGGCTGGCTGCATAACAAGGTGATGAGACATATTGAGCGAGAGCAGAAAATGATTGCTAATGGCGAAATTAAAGTAGTCGGTCACAACTATTTTAGAGCCCCTGACCTGAAGATGCCTGAGGTCTGGGTTCACGAATATGATGAAAACATAGCCAGACAGATGCGGGATAAACTTGCCAGACTAAGACAACAAAGGGACAACGAGAAAGCGAGCAGTTGTCTTGACGCTCTTAAAGAAGCCTGTAAGCGGGGCGACAATGTCATGGAATATACTCTTGAATGTGCCAGAGCCGATGTTACCGAAGGGGAAATGCGCCGAACCTTCACTGAAGCCTTCGGCTTATGGAAACCACCTATTTACGGATAAATTTTCAGAGGTTGAGATACTATGACGTGCCGAAGGAATAAAATTAAAGTGCTGTTAGCTCAGTTTCCTTTAGAGACTCACTCCAGGGGAATGATTACTGTAGCCGGTATGCTTAGGGATGCCGGGATGGAAGTGGTTTTAATCGGTAACGAGCTACCGGAGCAAATAATTGAGACCGCCATTCAAGAAGATGTTGATGTTATCGGGATAAGTACCTACTGCGGTGGTGAGCTAGCGCTTGGCAGCGACTTATTAAAGGCTGCCGAGGAAAGAGGAATAAAGGACAATACCGTGTTTCTGATGGGCGGAATATTTCCGCCTAAAGACATGCCAAAACTAAAAAAGATGGGTTTTAATGGTACCTTCCTGTCGGCAACCAAAGAAGAGATAGTTTCTTGCATAGAAAAGGCGGTAGCTGAGAAGAGGCGCTTTAGCCAAAAGGGTACGAGCAAACCTTAAGTTTCCAAGCTAAAGAGCGGGCTAACGCCCTCACCAGCGGAATACTTATCACCGGGGAATACTTTATGCCCCATCTTCACCCTTTTGCCAATTAACTCCGTAGTTGCCTTAGTCGGGTCAATGCCGGTTAAATTACCCATTATCCAGGGACCCTCATCAAGTTCAACCAGCACTATGATATAGGGAACCTCGTTCTCACGCCCTTCCGAGGCTACATAAACTGTGGTAAAGGTTTGAATTTTACCCTTGCCTTTAAGTTCGACAATTTCCATTTCGGTACTGGCGCATTTCCGACAAGCCATCTTCGGTGGCACAGTAATTGTGTCACATTCCTGGCACTTTAAGCCAAGCAATCTATCTTGCTTGAGCGCTTCGGTATAGGCTTTGAAAGTAAGCTTATATTCCATTTTTTTCAATCTCCCCAGAGCTAAATCGGGTATTTTTACCAGCCTCGCTGTAGAATCATATTAACCAGTGTGCCCCCATCTCCACCCAGGGTATCGGTCATCCCTATTTTGGCGCCTTCTACTTGTCGCTCCGGTTCTACCTCGCCCCTTAATTGTTTTACTATTTCGTACACCTGACCAGCACCAGTGGCGCCTATAGGGTGCCCTTTAGACTTTAGTCCACCAGAGGGGTTTATGGCTATCTTGCCACCAATATCAGCCTCGCCTTTCATCCAGGCTTCACCTGACTTGCCGAACTCAAAGAAGCCAAGGCTTTCCGCAGCAATCAAGCTGGCAATACTGAAGCAATCGTGAAGTTCACAGATATCTATATCTTGAGGTGTGAGCCCAGCCATATCATAGGCTTGCTTAGACGATATTTCCCTAGCCTTAATCCGTGGTAAATAATCCTGCTGATTGGATAAAGTGCCAGCTGAAGCCTGACCTGCACCAATTATATAGACCGGTTTATTGGTAAGTTTCTTGGCTACCTCTTCTGAAGTCAGAACGAGGGCAGCCGCCCCATCAGAAAAGGGGCAACAATCATGCAGTTGGATTGGCGAGCATACCACAAACGAATTTAACACATCTTCCACAGTTACTTTCTTGTGCAACTGTGCTTGAGGGTTAAACATGCCGTAACGGTAAGATTGAACTGATACCGTAGCCATCTGCTCTTTAAGCTTAGCAAGGGGGATGCCATACTTAGCCGAGTAAAGATGAGCTAGCATGGCAAAGAGAGCGGGAAAGGTAATCCCTGACGGGTATTCATAACGGCTATCACTAAACATGGCAAAGGTTCGGGTGGCAAGAGATGTGCCCATAATAGCCGCTCTTTCCGTACCCCCAGCTAGGACGACATCATAAAAACCGGAAGCCACCCACATAAAGGCATCCCTCACTGCCATACCGGCTGAAGCGCAAGCGCCCTCATATCTATTTGCTGGAATATTAAAGCAGCCGATATTTTCTGCAGCCAGAGCCTGCACCATCCCCTGCCCCTCGGAGAAGTCTCCCAGCGCATTACCCAGGAACAAAGCCTGGATATCCTTAGGCTTCAGGTTTGATTCATTAATCGCCTCTATGGCAGCTTCAGCAAATAACTCCACACTCGTCTTTTCTTGAGGACCGCTAAACTTAGTCTCACCAACACCAACTACAGCTACCTTTCTCATCTGTTATCCCTCCTGTAGATTCTTAGCGTAACCTGGTAACGGCAACAAAAATACCCAGCGCCAGGGCTACCAGGTCCAGAAGTGTACGGAACAAGCCAAAGTGAAATAGACCAAATGGAAATAGCAAAGGTAGGAAAATACTAATCAGATAACTTAATATCACTCCAAAACTGGCTACAATGGCTAACCCGGTGCCACGTTTACGGTTGACGGAAAGGCTAACCACCTCGCCAATGGCATAACCAGCCCCGGGAGCCAAAAGTAAATTAAAGTAAAAGAAAGGCACAAAATTCCGTACCACCCCCCAGACAACCCCACAAACAATAGCCATACCTAGCGCCGTTCCGACAGCCCTCAGGTAATACTTAGCCGAAACGCGATAGGTGGGTAGCTTATATAACTTGGCACAATCTGGGCATCTGGCTCCCACCGGAGTCTGCACCAGACACTTAGGACATATCGGCTTACCACACTTGCCACACCTCAGGTTGGTTTCAATTTCAGGATGAGTAGCACATTTCATTATGTCAACCTTTCCCTTGCCCCTGCTCTTCAGGAGATTGTTCAGTTGAACTAGCTTCACGAGGTGTCCGATACATCCAGGCTTTCCTATCCCCTATATCTCGGTCAAAAAGCAGACGATTAACCAATAATTGCCCCCTACTGATTAAGGCAGCTTCAGCGGAGCGTGGTGCTGTTAGCCGCTTAACCACTATTATCACAAATATAGCCAAAAAACCCAAGGTAACCGAAGGTGGCTCAAGAGACCAACTAACTAAGGGTAGTGCCGCCGCAGCAACAAGCACTGGTAATGGCGAGCTGCGCGTAATAACTGTACCAATTATGATAATGGTCAAAAAGGCTACCGTCGCCCAGGGAGTCATCTCATTAATTATGGGGAGTATAAGAACCACACCGATGGCTGTGCCAACCCCTCTACCACCACTAAAACGAAGAAAAATCGGCCAGTTATGTCCGATAATTGCTGCCAAACCCACCGTTAGCTGCTGGGGGATATTCAGACCAACTAATTGAGCCACCCATACCATCATCAATCCTTTACTCAAATCAAAAAGACCTATTGGCAAAGCCAGCCGCCAGGAGGTCAGCCGCCATAAATTACCAGCTCCCACTTGACCAGTGCCATATTGCCTCAGGTCTATGCCCCGGGACAATTTAGCGGCGATGTAGGAGAGTGGCACCGAACTCACCAGATAAGCACCTAATATTAGTAGTACAAACCGAATAGCCATAAGCTCCTCAAACGGGAATAATTTACTATTGACCGGCTAGCTTCAGTGCTCGCTGCTCTGCCAGAGCTATAAGTCGCTCGGCTGACTCAATAGGCACATCCACGCCGCCAATCATGGTCTCATTATCACCCAAGCCGTGATAGTCGCTACCACCGGTGGCAATAAGATTATGCTTATCCGCCAGACTAACCAGACTATTTATTTCACCAGCAGTATAACCATTATAATAGGCTTCAATGCCCACCATACCAGCTGCCTTCAACTCAATAATCATCGCCTCCGGGTCAGCAACAGTTAGCGGATGTGCCATCACCGGCAGTCCGTTAGTCTGCACTATCAGTTCCACTGCCTCTACCGGCGTCATCTTTTCCCGCTCAACATAGGCAGGACCATCACGAGCTATATATTTATCAAAGGCTTCCCGTATTGAAGTAATATAGCCCTTCTCCAGCATCGCCTGAGCAATATGAGGACGCGCTACCGAGCCGTTACCGGCTATTTCCTGGACTCGCTGCCAGTCAATGTAGATACCTAAATCAGCCAGTTTGGCAATCATTCCCTGAGCCCGCCCTCGCCGGGAATTACGAAACTTAGCCAGAGTCGCCTTCAATTCCTGGTTAGTATAATCTATAAAATAACCCAAAACATGAACTTCACCACTGGGGACATCAGTGCTAACTTCAACACAGGGGATAACTTTTAACCGGGGGGAAGCTTTAGCCATCTCTAGCGCCGGAGCAACTCCACCTACAGAATCATGGTCAGCAATAGCAATAATGGTCAGCCCAAGTTCCGTTGCTTTGAGGACAACCTCCTCCGGGCTAAATCGTCCATCAGAGGCAGTGGAGTGAATATGTAAGTCTACCGTGCTCACTCCTCCTCCGTTTGCCGACCAATGCGTTCAATATTTATTGCCCGACCACTTTCTTCATCCACCCTAAGCAATATGGCATCAAAGTTTAGCTTTCCCTTCCCCACTGATAGGTGATGAGGTAGCCCGGTTAGAAAGCGTTGAATTACTGCCTCGGCGTCATCACCGATAACTGAATCCACGGGTCCAGTCATGCCAATATCGGTAACATAGGCAGTGCCCCGAGGTAGTAACTGGGCATCAATAGTACCGACATGGGTATGGGTACCGAGCACAGCACTGACTCGACCGTCCAAGTAGCGCCCCATTGCCACCTTTTCTGAGGTTGCCTCCGCATGAAAGTCAACAATAATGACTGGGGGCTTAGGCTCAGCTAATAGCTTATCCATCGCCCGAAACGGACAGTCTAAATCACTCATAAAGGTTCTACCCATCAAATTAACCACCATAGCCTGCCCAATGATGATGTAGCCCCTACCAGGCACCCCGGGGGGGTAATTCAACGGACGTAGGATGGGCATCTCACCGTCAAGATAGGGAATAATCTCCTTCTGAGCCCAGATATGATTGCCTGAGGTCAGCACATCAATGCCAGCATTGAGCAGTTCCTTGGCTATGGCTGAGGTTAGACCAAAACCGCCAGCAGCATTCTCAGCGTTAGTAACCACCAGGTCTAACTGGTATTGCTGGCGCAGACGGGGTAGAAACTTATGCACTGCTTGCCTACCGGGTCGTCCAATTATATCGCCAATCATCAATATTAACATCGGTCTTACTTAGCGTAGTCTATAGCTCTAGTTTCCCTGAGCACGGTAACCTTTATTTGCCCGGGATACTCTAAGCCCTCTTCTATCTTCTTAACAATGTCTCGGGCAAGCCGCATTGCTCCCAGGTCATCAATCTCTTCCGGTTTAACCAAAATGCGGATTTCGCGACCAGCTTGGATAGCATAAGCCTTCTCCACTCCCTTGAAGCTATCGGCTATATCTTCCAGCGCCTTCATCCGCTTCAGGTAACTCTCCAGAGACTCACGCCGTGCCCCGGGTCTGGCGCTACTAATAGCATCAGCCGCGGAGATGATAAAGCCCCACATGCCGGTAGTCTCGGTTTCAAGATGGTGCTCAGCAATACCCTGAACTACCTCGGGAGATTTATCCCATTGCTTAACCAGGTCAGCCCCAATAGCCGCGTGAGTGCCCTCTACCTCCCGGTCTACTGCCTTACCAATGTCATGAAGTAGCCCGGCTCTTTTAGCTAGAGCAACATCAGCACCCAACTCAGAAGCGATCATGCCGGCTATATATGCCGTCTCAACACTATGGGCTAACAGATTTTGTCCATAGCTAGTACGATACTTAAGACGACCAAGCAGCTTGATTAACTCGGGGCGTAACCCATGCACACCTACCTGATAGGCTGACTGTTCACCAGCGCTATAGATTGCCGCCTCTACCTCTTCCTTGGCTTTACCGACCACTTCTTCAATACGAGCTGGATGGATACGACCATCGAGGATAAGCTTAGTTAAAGCAACTCGAGCCACCTCCCTCCGCACCGGGTCAAAGCTAGACAGGGTTACTGCCTCAGGAGTATCGTCAATAATCAGGTCAACGCCGGTAGCCTGCTCCAGAGCTCTAATGTTACGACCCTCCCGTCCGATAAGTCGACCCTTCATCTCGTCACCGGGGAGGGGAACAACCGCAACCGTACTTTCCGCCACAACTTCAGAGGCACTGCGCTGGATAGCCTGCGCCAAAATCTCCTGGGCTTTCTCATCAGCTTCCTCCTTTAACTTAGTTTCCCACTCGCGAAGACGCCGTGAGGTTTCCTGCTGCATCTCGACTTCCATAGTCTCCAGCAGTTGTTGTCTTGCCTCAGCACTAGACATGCCCGAAATTAACTCCAGCTGCTTTAGCTGCTTATCTTTGACCTCCCCTAGCTGAGCCCGGACAGAATCTATCTCCTTTTCTTTGCCAGCCAAACTGCGCTCACGCTGCTCCACTCCTTCTAACTTACGTTCCAAGGTCTCTGCTTTTTGTGCTAAACGACCCTCCTGCCGTTGTAGCTCAGCGCGTCGCTCCCGATACTCCGTCTCGCCGGCTGTTTTGATTCTTTTTGCCTCCTCCTGAGCATCATGCAGTAGCGTTTTGGCTTCGTTTCTGGCCTCAGCCACCATTCTAGCAGCTTTCCTCTCGGCAATACGTATTTGCCGATTAAACAAAACCCGCCGGGAAAGAAAGGCAGCCATACCGCCAAATACTACACCGATGATAAAGGCAAAGAAAATAGCTATTATAGCTAATACTTCATTTATTTCCATGTTTCACCCCCGTTCTTGCCATACTCGCTCCACAGTATGATTTATCACTTCGTAGTTAAAGCCCCGCCGCCTGAGATATTCACCTAACCGGCGACGAAAACTCTGATAATCTGACAGTGGCAAATGACGAGCCCTACCAAGAGCGGCTCGATAGGCACTATCGTCATCATCAATGGAATCAACCACCTGGTCTATAATGTCACTGACTACTCCCTTTCGCCTCAACTCTAACTTAGTTAGCCGCTGACTACGCGGATTAAACGATTCCCGATTATCTTTCCAGAATTGAGCAAAGGCGAAATCATCCACCAAGCCCTGCTCCTTTAGCCTGGCTATTACCGCCTCAATACAATCACCATCAAAACCATGTCGCTGAAGTCGTCCTCTTACCTCCGCCTCACTCCGGGGTCGGTAGCTAAGATAATGGAAAGCAGCATTAAGACAGCGGTGGAAATGGTCAGAGCCAGTTAGTGCCTCAACCTGGCTGGTGGATAGCTCCTGCCCAACTTGTAAGCCCTCTTTTACCGCCACCTCAGTCTCCAGACTGAAAGCAAACCTATCATCCAAGAACACGTTTACCCGCTTTCTTCTACCCCTCCCGCTACGGAGGGCGGTAATCTTACTCATTAGCTAACTCCACCCCCTCAAAAACATAAGGCTGAAGCTTACACCTCAGCCTTACTTACTCTTTACTTATTAACCTGTCTATCTAAAATGCCTTAATCACCAGGCATTGCCGGATGAGTGGTAACGGCTGAGGCTCTAATTCTCTCTTCAATTTCTCGGGCAAGCTCAGGATTTTGCACCAAATATTGTTTGGCAATCTCCCTGCCTTGCCCTAGGCGAATATCACCATAGGAGAGAAAGGCACCAGCCTTTTTTATCAGCCCTAACTCCACCCCTAGGTCAACAAGATTGCCCTCTCGGCTTATGCCGTGATCAAACATGATGTCAAACTCAGCAGTTCGGAATGGAGGAGCCACCTTATTTTTGACTACCCTGGCTTTAACACGACTGCCTATTACTTCATTTCCCTGCTTAATTGTATCAGCACGTCTTAGATCTATCCTCACCGAGCTGTAGAACTTTAACGCCCTGCCGCCTGGCGTTACTTCAGGATTACCGAAGATAATACCAACCTTCTCTCTTAGCTGGTTGCAGAATATTACCGCTGTCCCCGACCTACCAATAGCGGCAGCTAGCTTTCTCAATGCTTGCGACATCAGGCGGGCTTGTAAGCCAACGTGAGCATCCCCCATCTCCCCCTCAATTTCAGCCCGGGGTACCAAAGCAGCCACACTATCAATCACTATGACATCAATGGCACTGCTCCTGACCAGAGCTTCAGTAATCTCCAGAGCCTGTTCCCCGGTATCAGGTTGAGAGATGAGCAAGTCATCAACGTTAACGCCGCAATTCGCTGCATAAGAAGGATCCAAGGCATGTTCCACATCAATATAGGCAGCCATGCCACCTCGCTTTTGCGCTTCGGCGATTATATGCTGGCCTAAGGTAGTTTTCCCTGAGGCGTCAGGACCAAATATTTCCGTAATCCGCCCCCTGGGAATACCGCCTACACCTAAGGCTAAATCTAAAGCTAATGAGCCGCTGGGGATAGCCTCTATTGGCGGTGTTGCCGCTGACTCCCCCAGCTTCATAATGGAGCCTTTGCCAAACCGCTTTTCAATTTGGCCAATAGCCAGCTCTAGTGCCTTCTCTCTCTCTGTGGTCATTTCTTGCCTGTTTGAATCATAGCACAAACGTTCAAATAAAACAAGTAAGAAAGTTTGAATTATATTTCCCCTACAGGAAAAAGGAGGGGGCTAAGACTCTAAGCCAGGTATTGGGGGTAGCCAACGTTTGTGCTCATTGGCAGTTATCATCGACTCAATCTTGTCTCTCACCTCATCCGAAACCTCACCAGTAAGCAGATAGCGGTCAAGTTCATCATAGCTGAAGCCCAGCTCATCTTCATCAGTTTGATTCTCCCATAATCCAGCCGAGGGAGGCTTATCAATAATTGACTGGGGGATACCGAGGAAGCTAGCTAGCTCTCTTACCTCTCCTTTAACCAGATTACCCAAGGGCATGATATCTACTCCACCATCACCGTACTTGGTAAAGTAGCCTACAGAAAGCTCACTTCTATTACTGGCACCAGCTACCATGTATTTGAGCTGATTGGCAATATAGTATAGGGTGAGCATTCTTAACCTGGCTTTAAGGTTAGCTTGAGCTATATGGCTGACAGTGGGGTCTGCCTTGCAATCGGGCAATCCCTGGAGCAAGGCAGTAAAAATATCATCCAGGACTACCTCAGCAGTCGGAATTGAGAACTTACTGGCTACTGCTTGGGCATCTGCCTTATCCTCTGGTCGACTATGGCAGGGCATAATCACCCCGAGCATGTTTTTGGGAAAAGCTCGGTGACACAACACCGCCAGTACTGAGGAATCAAGCCCACCACTCATACCCACCACCACCCCCTTACACCCAGCAGTTAACACCTTATCTTTTATCCACAAAACCAGCTTCTCCGCCATCTGTTCGGTATCCATATAAACCCCCATACAGTATTAAGCTATCGGTAGTATACTACCCGACAGCAACGCGGTCAAAAGGTCAAAAATACCAGGTGCCGCCTTAGCCTTAAAAGTGCTAATTGTGTATGAACTGGTAAACAAACCTGACAAAAGACGAGTTTTTTCGTCTTACATAGTGTAGGATGAATCATAACAGCTAGTAGCGCATTTTCTTAACACTGTAATATACTTCAGAGGCGAGTATATGCTCGAGGTAGGAGTTGGAGAAATGGGCTTGAACAAAGACAGCATTGCCGGGACAAAATCTACAAAGGCGACGATAGGTAGCCTCTATGAAGAGTATTATGACAGAATCGTTCGTTACATCTTTGTCCGTATCAACGACCAAAATGAAGCAGAAAACCTAGGCGGGGATGTCTTTCTGAGAGCCCTACAGTCGCTGGACTCTTACCGGGGGGACAGAGAACAGGTGCGAGCTTGGCTCTTCAAGATTGCCTATAACGTGGTAGTGGATTACCTACGGAAGACGAGCAAGCGAAAGACTGTGTCTCTAGAGGAGATGGAAATCCCCGAGAGGCTCAATATTGAGGAAGCAGTGGAAACGAAATTGGAGGTTGAGAGATTATCAAAAGCTCTAAAGCAGTTGACACCAGCCCAGCGTCAAGTGATAGGTCTGCGCTTCTTCGCTGGATTATCATCTACTGAGGTAGGTAAAATTTTAGGCAAAAGTGGCGGTGCAGTAAGGGAGATGCAACGTGCTGCTGTAGAAACACTGCGAAACCAAATGTATGTTTAAGCTAAATGAGGGCAAATTCACGACAATTTAGTCGGAGTGACAATAACAGGGGAGGTGCTGGAATGAATAAGGATTTGAATATACTGCTGGACAAGTGCATTGACCGGATGAACGAGGGTGACTCGCTAGAGGAGTGTCTCGCTAGCTATCCAGAGCAGGCTAAGGACTTGGAGCCACTGCTAAGAGCCATATGGGATGTTCGTGACGCCTGTTCCCCTATGCCCAGAGCCACCGCCAAATCTGCAGCGAGGCAGCGATTGGATGCTGCGCTAGTAAACTCGGATAGGCGTCTCCAGGAACGTCAGCGGAGAACAATGCCATTGTTTGGTTGGCCAAGGGCATTGGCTACTGCGGCCGCAGTCCTTGTGCTGGTACTCATGGGCTTTGGCTTACATTGGATGCTCACACCAGGAGTGGCGCCAGTTGTTGCCCAGGCTAATTTCCGCTTGCTACTAAGTGACCAAGAAAATGCCATCGGTGATTTCGAGAGCCTCGAAGTCACTATTACCAGCATTGGGATGCTGCGTGCGGGTGAGGAGGGTGGATGGGAAGTGATTGAGCTTGAAGAGAGCGTAGTGCGGGACTTAACCCGCCTCCAGGGGCTCAATGCACAGGAAATCTGGGGTGGCATCATCCCCGAGGGACAGTATACCCAGGTGTTTATTTACATTGAAGATGCTGTGGGCACGCTTAAAAACGGTGAGACAGTAAATGTTATAGTCCCCAGCGGAAACCTGCAGATATCCAAACCCTTTGTCGTCAACGCTGGCGACTCGGTAGTCAACTTTGTCTACGATGTCACGGTTGTGGCTGCCGGAAATCAGTACATTCTACTGCCTCAAATCGACCAAAGCGGGGCAGATCAGGAATTCCACGAAGTGGGTGAAGGTAAGCTCACCCTCTGGGTGGTAGATACCGGGACCCCAGTGACCCCGGGCGACAACATTACTATAATCGTAACATTTGAGGGTGATCCCGTGCCAGGCGCCCAGGTAAAGGTGAATGGCGTGCATGTTGGCAACACGAGTGGTGAGACCGGGCAGGAAGGGCGTATATCCTTCACGGTCCCTTATGATGAGAAGCTCAAGGTAAAGGCCAAGATAAACACGGCGCTCGGCGAACTGGAGGGACAGCTTAAGATAGAGTTTGGGGATGAGCTCACCATTGAGGTTGTTGAAGGTGTTATGGCTCCCGGCCAGAGCATTAAGGTGCAGGTGACCTTCGTAACCTTGCAGGGAATCGCCATTCCCATGCAGGGCGCCCAAGTTGAGGTAGAAGATATGGGTGTTTTCATTACGGATGATGATGGGCGTATATCCTTCACTGTGCCTTATGATGATGAGCTTGAGATAAAAGCAGTAAAAGATGAACTGAAGGGAAAGCTTGAGATTGATCTGGAGCAGCAGTTGCAAGAAGGCGAGCTTACCATTCAGGTTGTTGAAGGCGAGGTGACCCCAGGTGAGAGCATCACCATCCGCATAACCTTTCTAGAGAATGCTGTGGAAGGTGCCTTGGTCAAGGTAGAAGACGTGGGTGTTTTCATCACGGATGGAGACGGGCGCATCCTCCCCTTCACTGTGCCTTATGATGATGAGCTTGAGATAAAAGCAGTAAAAGATGAACTGAAGGGAAAGCTTGAGATTGATCTGGAGCAGCAGTTGCAAGAAGGCGAGCTTACTATTCAGGTTGTTGAAGGCGAGGTGACCCCAGGTGAGAGCATCACTATCCGCATAACCTTTCTAGAGAATGCTGTGGAAGGTGCCTTGGTCGAGATAGAAGACATGGGTGTTTTCATCACGGATGGAGATGGGCGTATATCCTTCACTGTGCCTCATGATGATGAGCTAGAGATAAAGGCCATGAAAGGCAAACTAAAAGGAAAGCGTGAAATTGACCTAGAAAAGGAGTTGCAAGAGGGCGAGGTTAAAATCGAACTCCAAGAGGAACTACAGGGTGAGCTTAATCTGGATATTGAAGGAGATATAGCTCCAGGCGGGATTGTCACCCTCTTGGTGACCTTTGCAGGCGAGCGCGTAGCTGGGGCAGAGGTCGAAGTCAACGATGAGGAGATAGGCAGCACCGAAGAAGACGGAACAATTACCTTCGCTATCCCTGAAGATGCCGATGAGCTGGAGATAGAGGTCAAGAAAGAGAAGCTAAGGGGGGAGCTTGAAATCGAGCTAGAGGAGGATTGAGTCGACTCTGAGAAACTCAACCAAAATCGCCACCGGTACCTCCCTGGATGAGCTTGGAAACTCAAGCTAGCTAGTTCCTTGAACCTGCGCTAATCCCTTTCCATCGGAGCATAATTACTGTTGTCTTGCCATTTGATGCTTCGACGCCCCGACTATTAATGACCAAGAATACCACAATTAACTCCCAATCTTGACTTGCTACCTGAAAACACTTAAACTAATTATCGGAACAAGGAAAGATGCCAATATATGAGTATGTTTGCTCTGATTGCAGCTTAAAGTTTGAGTTATTACGCTCGTTCAGTCAGGCTGATGAGCAGGCTTCCTGCCCTAGCTGCCACAAAAATGCGGAACGAATAATCTCGGCTTGCGCTTCCTTCTCAAGGAGCGAATCTGGAGAAGCCGTTCCCCTAGCTGGCACCAGTAGCTCCTGCAGTAGCTGTAGTGCCACTAGTTGCGATACCTGTGGCCTCTAATCAGGAGGCACATTAGTTATGGCTATCCCCACCAGAACCGGCATTGCCCACCTACCCCTCCATTATGGCAAGGTACCACCCTGGCTATTTGATCGCATGGTGAAGCTGGCTCGTGAAATTACTCTTGCCATCACCGCTGAGTTCGGTCCAGAAGAGATGCTAAGGCGATTATCACACCCCTACTGGTTCCAAGCCTTTGGCTGCATCCTAGGCTATGACTGGCACAGCAGTGGTGTTACCACCACTCTTTGTGGTGCACTAAAAGAAGCGCTAAAAGGCATGGAACGCGACCTTGGCTTATTTGTTGCTGGCGGCAAGGGCAGTACTTCACGACGAGCACCATCGGAGATAGAAAATTGGGCAGGCTTAACTTCACTGGATCCAGTACCACTGGTATATGCCAGCCGCATGTCAGCCAAAGTGGATAGTTCAGCGGTTCAGGATGGCTATCAGCTTTATCACCATACCTTTGTGTTCACCAGTAATGGCTCGTGGACAGTCATTCAGCAGGGTATGAACGAGACTAACCGCTATGCCCGCCGTTATCACTGGCTGGGGGAAGCGGTTAGCAGCTATGTCAACGAACCCCACTCCGCCATCCTATCTGAAGCAAGAGGACAGGCATTAAACCTGGTTGCCAGAGAAAGTGACCCGGCGCGAGCCACTATCACTGAGATCGCCACTAATGAAAAACCAGAGAGAACTCTAGCTGAGCTAAAAAGACTAAAGACCCTGAGTCTACCTCCTCGCCACCAAATGAGCGTCAATGACCTCCACCCCGACAGTTTGAGCAAGATTCTGCTGAGCACCTACGAGCGCCAGCCCCAAGACTTTGAGCAACTACTGGGACTATCAGGAGTTGGTGCCAAGACCCTTCGGGCTCTAAGCCTGATTTCTGAGCTGGTCTACGGGGTTGCTCCCAGTTACCGAGACCCTGCCCGCTACAGCTTCGCCCATGGAGGCAAGGACGGCATTCCCTATCCCGTGGATAGAAAAACGTACGACCAGAGTATCGACCTACTCGCCAGAGCCATAAACAAAACCAGGCTGGGCTTGACTGAAAAGAAAGAGGCTTTTAACCGGCTAAATCGGCTGAGGCTAAGGTAGTTAAGACACAAAATCAGCCTAAATGAAGTTGGAGAGGAATGACATGAGGGTAGTCATAGTCGGAGCTGGTCCGGCGGGACTGGTCTCGGCTTTGACCCTGACCCAACAGGGGATAAAACCTGTAGTCTTAGAGAAACAACCAACAATCAGGTCAACTGCCTGCGGCGAAGCCTGTGATTTGCACTCTTTAAATAAGCTCCCTTTTAATTCAAATCAGTATATTTGTAAGCAGTTAAAGGGAGCAAAATTAATCTACCCCGATGGCACCTGTAGCTACCTCAATAAAAGTAGCGTTACCCTAGAGCGAACCAATTGGTTAAAGGGCATGGCTAAAGAAATTGAAGCCAGAGGAGGGCAGATCAGATTAAGTTCCGAAGTGGTAACCATTGAGGAAGATAGCCTTCAACTAAAAAATGGAGAGAGAATAGCCTATGGAATCCTCATCGGAGCTGATGGTCCCAATTCTTGCATAGCCAGACATCTGGGAATAAAGCACCAATTTGTTGTTGCTTCCCAGTATAAAATCGCTTATGACACGTCGGATATGGACTATCTGGAGTTTTACATTGATCGGAGATTTTCTCCCCATGGCTACTTTTGGATATTCCCCAAAGATGGAGTCATCAATGCTGGTGTTGAAGGCGATTTCGCCCAATTGGATGCCTTCTTAAAGTATAAAGGACTAAATAGCTACAAAATAATAAAAAGAGAAGCTGGATTCATCCCTGCCTCCGGCATCCAAAAATTAGTTCAGCATAACATTGCCTTGATTGGCGATTCTGCGTCCATGCCCAATCCTTTCTCAGGGGGCGGGCTGGCACCGATTATTTATGCTAGTCAGATATTGGCAAGGCATATAGGCAATCTAGAAAATTATGAAAGGGAGGTCAAAAAACACCCGATAGCCACTCCTGTCCTTATGAAGGCAAGACATAAGCTATTAGAATTGGTAGATAAGGACGTGGTAAATCTCATGAACTTCTTAATGGAATCTCGCCGTGGAAAGGTAAAATTACCTTACGCCGTCAGGCTTCTTAAATATCCTTCCTTAATGCTAAAACTGAGGGCATTAATAAGTACGTACCGAGCGTTGAGAATTACCAAAACTTATGGCTGGTGAAGGCGTGGACAATTGAGGAGCAACCTGCTTTTTTGAATCTATCTCAGCGGTAAAAGCTCCAGCCCCCGGACGACATCATTGAAGTCATCGAAGGGTATGCAGTTAAGATTCTTTTCTTTGCAGTAGGCTAGCAGGTCACCGGTAGCGAAAATGTAATGAGCCTGCCTGACTGCGGAGAAGTCAGAAATGCCGTTGCCTATGTAAACTACACGATAACCCTGGCTCAAAAATAATTCAGTGTATGCATCCTTGAAGTTATCCTCCACTTGGCTGCCATCTGGTCCGATATATTGAACCCTAACACCTTCGGGACTGAACTGAGTCTGCGCCGCATATATATCAATGTTATCTACACCACTATCTCTTAAAGCTGCCTCTATATAGAAATCCAGACCGTTGCTGACAATGACAAACTGGAAGCCCTTTCGGGAGCAATAGCTCAATAGTTCGGTAAAACCGGTTCGTATTTTCACCTTTTTCTTCCCGAATATAAAATTAAGTAAAGTTTGCTTATCAGCTTTGACCATGGCAAAGGCTTCTCTATTAAAAACCCCAACGGTTATCCTGCCCTCTCGGTAATCGGCTAATAGCCGCCTCCAGTTTCCATCGGCAAAGGTATCCAGTATTAAGAAACTGACATCCTTCTCGGTGATGGTGCCATCAAAATCACATTGAACTACAGTTTTTACTTCAGTCGCACGCATTATTACTGATAACTCCTTCTGTTACTCATTACCGTTTAGCTTTTCCTGACTTTCAATATATAAGATACCGTTAAAATGGTCAACTTGGTAAGCTGCTTAATAAACAATTCCATCTTATCATAAAGACCTTAGCTTGGAAGTCGTCTCTATTGATGCTAGAATTAAGTCAGGAAGAGATGGCGTTTCATTATCATATTGGCACATCAGGCTGGCATTACGAGCACTGGCGGGAGATATTCTATCCAGAAAAATTGACTAAAGCAGAATGGCTTGAATTTTATGCCAGTCATTTTATTACTGTTGAACTGAATAACAGTTTTTACCGATTGCCTTCAGAGGCTGCCTTTGCTACCTGGTATAATTCGTCTCCACCCAATTTTACCTTTGCGGTAAAGGTGAGTCGTTTTATTACTCATATCAAGCGACTTAAAAATACCGGGGAAGCAGTAGAGAATTTTATCTCCAGAGCCAAAAATTTAAGGGAGAAATTAGGTCCACTTTTATATCAGCTTCCACCCAATATGCACCGTAATGACGAGGTACTGGATTCATTCCTGTCAAGCCTACCCCGGGAAATGAAGCATGTTGTTGAATTCCGGCATCAGTCCTGGCTTGAGGAGAAGGTTTTTGAAATCTTGCGCAAGTATAATGTAGGGCTTTGTGTCTTTGATATGCCCTCTTTTACTTGCCCTTTGCTGACAACCGCCGATTTTGCCTATATTAGATTTCATGGTAGCGGTGCTCTCTACTCTAGCTGTTACTCTGACGAGGAATTGGCTGACTGGGCAAAGAGAATAGCTGATTTAGACACCAATCTAAAAGCAGTCTATATCTATTTCAATAATGACGTTGAGGGGTTTGCGGTGAGAAATGCCAAGACTCTTCGTGACTATCTGAAGACTCAGCAAGGTGTTAAAGGAGTTAAGATTGATAAATCACCCCTATAAGCTTTTGGTGGTAGATATTGATGGCACACTGCTAAATGGGTATGGAAACATCTCGGCTGAAGATAAGAAGGCACTGACCAAAGTTCAGCATACGGGTGTTCAGGTTTCCTTATCTACCGGGCGAGGCATCAAAGCCAGCTTAAGAATTATTGACCAGCTCTCGCTGGATAGCTACCACATATTCTTTGATGGTGCCCTGGTTGGCAGTCCCAATCAGGGTAAGGAAGTTTATGTCCAACCACTTGGTAAAGTGGTGTTAAGACAGATGATTGAATTCGCCCACCAGCAGGACATTAACCTTGAGCTTTATTCAGCAACGCATTATTTTGTTGAGCGGGAGTCCTGGTCAACCAATGCCCAGCGCCAATTCTTTGGCATACAGCCGACTATGGTCGATTTCACCAAGCTCTGGCAGTGGGAGAGGATAATTAAAGGCAGTCTGGTAACCACCAATCCTCAGGAAGCTGCCAAAGCCAGGGATTTTTGTCGCCACTTCGGTGATAGCCTCCACTTTTCCCGGGCAAGGACACCAGCTTACCCCGGCGTTGAGTTCATCAATGTACTCGCTCCTGAGGTATCCAAAGGGAAAGCCCTGGAAGCCTTAGCTTCGCATCTGGGAGTAGCACTGACCGAGGTGATAGCGGTGGGAGATGGCACCAATGATATACCACTTCTTGCCTCAGCCGGTCTGGCAGTGGCGATGGGTAATGCCCCTGAAGAAGTCAAAGCAGTAGCCGATTATGTTACCCTTGATGTTGACCACAGCGGTCTAGCGGCAGCGATTAAGAAGTTTTTGTTGTAAGTAAGAGAAGCTAACTACCTCTCCGAAATAGGCGCTTCCACCACGGCACTTTATCACCAAATCCTTTTATCACGAAGATATATTCACACTTGCCACAGCGCCAGGTCTTAAACTGCTCATTATAATATGTTTTAGAGCTACCACAGCGGGGACAGGTGGTTCGTATTTTCCTCGCCGTCTCTTTATCCAGTCTTTTCCAGTAAGCATCATGCCAGCTAGGTCGAATAGGCATTTAACCCCCTATAAACTAAAGGTGCAGTTCTATGACATCACCGTCTTGCAGGATATGGTCTCTCTTCACCATTATGCCATCGTGCTTTCCTGAACCCCATACCCGGGCATATTTCAGCTTGGCTCGGAAGTCTTTATGAACCGCCTCGGCAGCGTCAACCAGCGTGCTTCCCCTCTCCAGTATTATCGGGTCGCTAAAGTCCGGCTTCTGCCCCGGAACCTTGGTATAGACTCGAATAATATCAAGCACTTGATAGACTTTTAGTTTCAATTCTTCCAAGCCAGTTCTTTCTTTAGCTGAGATGGCAATTACTGGTAGTTGCCCCCCATATTTATTCCGCAAAGCTCCGTAGCTTTCGTGGGCACCCTCTAAGTCCAACTTGTTGCCAATGATTAGTGCCTTCTTCTCAGTTAGAACCCCTTCCTCATTTTTGCCTACGCCGATTGATATTCGCATCTTTTCCAGTTGCGCCATGATGGCTTCCATCTGGTCTAGCGGCGCATCGTTTAAATCCACCATGATAAGTAGAGCATCAGCCCGTCTGAGCATAGGTGGCAACCACCACTCAAGGGACTGGGGCGCTAAAGGGGGGGTATCAATCAACTGTATCTGTATATTCTCAAATTCCATCATTCCCGGGCTGGCAGCATAGGTAGTAAAGGGATATTCAGCTACAGTTGGCGAGGCATTGGTAATAGTGGCAACAAGTTGTGATTTGCCAGCATTGGGCAGACCGATTACAGCTACCTGAGCAGCCCCCTCTTTCTCAATAACCATAGACACCCGCTGTGCACCGGTCTTCCTGGCAGCTTGCTGGGTCAGCTTGGCGATTCGGCTCCTTAGCTCAGCACGGAGGTGGTCAGTCCCCTTGTGTTTGGGCATAATCGCCAGCATGTCTTCCAGGGCAGCTATCTTTTCTGCCGGGTCCTTTGCCGCCCGAAATTTCTTTTCTGCTTCAAAATACTGTGGGGGTAAATTAGCTGGCACTTATAGATACTCCTTCACTCTTTTGGCTAGGCTCTCAGTCATGCCCTGAGTCGCAGCGAGCTCTTCTATAGACGCCTCTTTGATAGCCTGGATTGAGCCAAACCGTTTCAGTAGGGCACGTTTACGCTTGGGACCAATGCCAGGCGTAGTATCAAAGGCTGAGGCAAAAGTCTCCCGCTTACGTATTCTCTGGAAGTAGCTCAGCGCGAAACGGTGTGCCTCGTCCCGGAGACGCTGCAACAATTGAAGTCCCAGGGAACTGCGGGGTAGAATGATAGGCTGTGCCCTGTTTGGAACGAAAATCTCCTCATTCTCCTTGGCTAAACTGGCGATAGGCACCGAAGCTGCGCCGACTTCACCCATTGCGGAAAGGGCAGTATTAAGCTGTCCCTTGCCCCCATCAATGAGAACAAGGTCAGGAATTATCGCCCAAGTATCTGAGGTAGAGCTTTCCAGACGCTTGAATCGCCGTTTGAGCACCTCCTGTAGCATGGCATAGTCATCAACACCGCTCACACCTTTAATTCTAAAGCGCCGATAGTGGGCTGGCTTCGGCTTTCCCCTCTCAAAGACCACCAAGCTACCCCCTGCTGCCTTTCCCTGTATATTGGAAATGTCATAGGCTTCCATACGGAGCGGCAGGCGAGGCAGGTTAAGCTCTCTTTCTATTTCAGCCAAGGCTGCCTCCAACTCCTTTGGCGCGGCTAGCTGCTTAATCTTAAGCTGGGCTAAGCCTTGCTTGGCGTTTTCGGCAACAATGTCCACCAGTTGTTTCTTGTTACCCCGGCGGGGTACCTGAATCTCAACTTTAGCCCCTCTCTTGCTCTGAAGCCAATCCTTAAGCACAGTCGTGTCTTCTACCGGGTACTGGAGCAGCAATAATGGCGGAATGTAAGGACTGGAGCTATAAAATTGCTTAATAAAGCTGGTCATGATTTGACGTGGTTCTTCATGCTGGGTGCCCTGCAGGACAAAGCTCTCGCGACCGGTCAGTTTATTATTGCGAATGAAGAAAACCTGGACATAAGCCTGGTCTTTCTCTGTAGAGAAAGCAATAACATCCTGCTCACCCCTAACTGTGGCGGCAATCCTTTGCCCCTCAATAACTTTATCTATCGCCTGGATTTGGTCTCTGAATAAAGCCGCCTTTTCAAAATCCAGGGCTTCAGCGGCTTTATTCATCTTTTTCTCAATCCCCTGCACTATTTTTTCCTGTTTCCCCTCAAGGAAGAGGATTACCTCTTTTATCACCTCAGCATATTCCTGTCGGCTTACCACACCAATGCAGGGAGCCACACAGCGCCCGATATGATATTCAAGGCAAGCTCGGGGGTCAGTGCCAGTGATGGCTCTGGAGCAGGAGCGGAAGGGGAAGATTCCTTTGATCATCTTTAGAGTTTGGCGCACCGACTTAGCACTGGCAAAGGGGCCAAAGTAACGCCCCCCATCTTGTTCCAAACGGCGGGTAATATACACCCGGGGCCATTCCTCTGTGGTGTTTATCTTGAGATAGGGGAAGGTCTTATCGTCTTTAAGTCGGACATTGTAGCGGGGGTGATGCCTCTTTATCAAATTCAACTCAAGGATGAGAGCCTCTTGTTCTGAGGCAGTAACAAAGAAATCAATGTCAGTCACCCGGGCTACCATTCGCTGCAATTTTGGTGATAACTTTTGTCCGATGCCAAAATAAGACCTTACCCGGTGATGGAGATTAGCCGCCTTACCGATGTACAATATATTACCCTCAGCGTCTTTCATCAGGTAGACACCGGGAGTGGTGGGTAATCGGTTTAACTGTTCCGCTATCAGACTGCTGGTCAACTTCCCTCCCCTGTCACTCCTTATTTTAGCATAGCCTACATAACGGACAAAGCGTTTGGAATTTGGACGTTTAAAAGGGGCGTCAACCCCTCTTTCTATAATAAGTCCCCTCTCCTTATCAAGGAGAGGGGGTGAGGTCACCACATATTCAACTAATGAGCGATATAGAAGGTGGAGCTTTAAGTAATAGAGATTAAGCCCTGCTTTATAGCCACAACCACCGCTTCAGTGCGGGCATTGGCATTCAATTTGCGCAGGATTGAAGTTACGTGATTCTTAATGGTTTGTTCGCTGATGTCAAGTTCGGCGGCAATCTGCTTGTTAAGATAGCCCTGAGCGATATAATTAAGGATTTCCTTCTCTCTAGGAGTGAGCGGTGCAATGAAGCCCTCGGCTTCAGTTCGCCAGGAAAGTTCCTGAAATTGCTGTAATACCTGTTCGGCTAATTTGGGACGGGCAGTCAGGCTTTCATTTATCGGGTGCTCACCACGAGCCACACGCCTAATTACATCAACCAGCTCGTCAGCAGTAACTTCCTTACTCAAACAAGCTGCAGCTTGGGCTTTGAGCGCCTGAAAGAGCTGGGTATCGTCGGGATTGGAAGTCAGCACAACTACACCAACGTTAGGCAAGCGTTGTTTTATCTTACGAGCTAATCTCAAGCCACTATCAGCCGGAGCATCAACGTCCACCAAGGCTACATCAGGTGCCATGATATCAATAGCTGATAGCACTTCGTCATTAACCTCGGCAGCACCGGAGACTTCTATATCTTTTGTGGCGGAGAGCGAATGCTCTATTCCTCTCCGAAACAAGAACTGCTGACTAACTATAAGTACCTGTATTTTATTCATATTCATCAGCTCCAGTTGAGTCTAGCCAATAAGCCGGACTCAAGCAATGTCACCTCCTTGGCTTCCCACCCGTGGTCGTGACGGGAGCAGTTGTTTTGATAGCCGACAGAAAAACCTTAACCAGGCGAGGGTCGAATTGCTTACCAGCACCTCGCTTTATTTCCTCCAGTGCTTCCTCATAGGATAAGGCATCAGAGTAAGGTCGGTCAGAAGTCATGGCAGCAAAGACATCAGCTATAGCCAGAATGCGGGCTTCCAAAGGTATATCTTCACCCTTCAGTCCTTTGGGATAGCCTTTCCCATCATACCTCTCATGATGATACAGAATACCAGCTAAGCAGGGAGCCAGTTGACTAGCACGACTAGCAATATTTGCCCCCACCTGGGGGTGAACTTTGATTGCTTACCAGTCCTCAGTAGTCAGCTTGCCCCGCTTATTTAGTATCTCATCATTGATACCAATCTTACCAATATCATGGAGTAAAGCACAAGTCTCCAGCCGGCTTATTTCCATCGGCTCCAGATTAATCGCCTCTGCCAGGACTACAGCATGCTCTTTTACCCTTTTCGAGTGGCTGTAAGTGTAGTGGTCTTTGGCGTCTACTGTTGCCGCCAGAGCGTAAATAGTGTTTAAGGCTTCATTATCCCGAATATCCGCAGAACCAGCCATCATATCATCTAAAGTCAACAAAGTTCGTAAGGCACGCTGACTTTGGTTGCCGCCGCCTCGTTTGGCATGATAAAGTGCTGTGTCCGCCGCGGCGATAACTTCGTCTGATTCTATGCCATCAACCGGCCAGCTAGCCAAGCCAAGACTGGCAGTAATTGGAATATAACCTGCTTTCACTTCTGAAGCGACTCGTTGACGAACTCGCTCAGCTACTTCGTTGGCAGCCTCAATGGCTGTCTGAGGTAAAAGAATAGCAAATTCATCTCCACCATAGCGAAAAGCCTGGTCAGCACTCCTTATAGTACTTTTGAGGATACCACCGATTTGCCTGAGGATTTTATCACCGGCTAAATGCCCGTAGTTATCATTAAAAGCTTTGAAGAAGTCAAGGTCAAGAATGATTATGGAGAAGACACCCCCATAACGAGAATGCCGACTAATTTCACTGGTAATTAGTTCATCTAGAGAGCGGCGATTAAGTAATCCAGTGAGTTCATCAAGGCGAGCCTTTTCCTCGGCTTCAGCATAAAGCCGAGAATTCTCAACCGGCATAGCAATCTGAGAAGCCAGCTGCTCCAGGAGCATTATGTGTCTCTGGCTATAGGCATTCGGCTGACGACTAGCCACAATTAGACTGCCGATAACTCTACCCTTGGCTATCAACGGGAGGTAAACAATCGAGCGTACCCCTTGCTTGAGATGATATTTCGCCGTGCCAAATCTGCTTTGTTGAGAGAGGTCAGGCTCAACCATAGTCTTTTTGTGGTTAGCCACCCATTCAGTAGCTGTGCCTTTAATTGGTACTCGCTCCCCTACCTTCCAGGCGGAACCTATCTCAGAAGATAACGCCAGAAAATAAAGGTCATTCTCCTCAATCAGCACAATTGCTGCCCAGCTGACATTGACTACTTTCTTTAGCTCGGCGATAAAGCTATCATATATGCCTTGAATATCCATACTGGAGGTTATAATGGCGCTGCAACGGTTAATCACCGATAGTTCCTCCTCACGCTCTCTGAGACGCTCTTGGAGGTATTCCTTCTCCATACTTACCGCTACCCGATTGGTAACGTCTTCCAGCAGACTGAAATCTTCAAGTGAATACCTCCCGGATTGCTTTTTCCCCAGTACCAGAATTCCTACCAACCGGTCACGACTTATTAAAGGCACAAATAACTCTATCTCGTTTGACTCGATTTCTCTCTTTTCCTGTTCCCACAGACTGCGAAATTCGGGCAGAATAGCTAAACTCTCCCTAGTTAATAGTTTTTGTTCCTGTTCTAGGTACTCCACCATAGGATTTTGCCCGTTCAATCTCAGGCTGGACAATGGATTGCCTTTCCCTTTTGGTTCAACAAAGTGGGCAGTGAAATCCTCGCTGCCAACCTCGCGGAACAGCAGATATGCTCGCTCACAGCCAATTGCTTTAGTCACCAGCGTTAGCAGCTCCCCGCCCTGCTCTTTAAGGCTAAAAACATTATGTATTTTGCCGGCAAAATCAGATAACTTCTGACGGTGATTATAGCTTGGTCCTTGAAAAGCTTTGCCCATGGTTACAAAGAGATAGCCACGCAGATTATAGACAAATATAGCGACTAAAATAGCAATAAAGGTAGTCACAACCAGAGCGGTGAAGTCCAAGCCAAAGTGGAACACAGAATTAAGGATGCCAAGTAAAAGACCAAAGCTAAGCGCACCGATAATCCCCAGGCTCACCCAAGCCAAGCCCCACCGCAAAACAATTCTAATATCCACCAACTGGTGCCTAATAGTGGCATAACTGAGGATGAAGGCAATAATAATACCGCCAAAATGATTTATTGGAAACTCCCTTCCCCAAGGGAGAATGGCACCTAAAGTAAAGATAATCAAAAAGAATACACCAAGCATTAGCGAAAAGATTTGATTACGGAGCACCGGATTATCTAAAATCTTCAGTCTTTTCCCAAAAACA
>JBHIFE010000006.1:0-26711 GCA_046760985.1 Dehalococcoidales bacterium | reverse complement strand
GAATAGTCGCCAATCATGGAGCAGGGGATAATCCAGTGTACTGCAAATTCTGCAGCAATCATTATCCACCTTTCAGGCTTACTTCTTTTCGCCAAGGAGAGGCTATTGAAGCTTACCAGTGCCCTCAGGGTCATATTATTGGTAAGTGCAAACGATACGTGTTGATACAACAGAAGGAGCAAACCAAGGCAGGTAAAGATGTACCCTGCGAGACATGTTCTGACAAAGCGTTCTGTTTAGCGACATTCCAAAAGAGTGATACCGCCGCGCATCAGGAAAAAGAAACTGAGAGCACCCCACAGAGTGCTCCCAGCTGATTAAATTCCTTACCTCAAACCCAACTCACTTGCGATAATCACTACCGCACTGGTCTCTTTCTTTCTCCAGAGCAACCCTGACTCATCTTAACCGAGCCGGCTTCGAGTTTCCCCACTGCCCTGCCAGCCAGGCAGGGCATTAACTGTCCACCTGCCACACTCCGTACAACACATTAAGCCTCATGACGCACCTCCCGACTCCCAGTTCAAATGGTACTCTATAGCTCTGTAGTAGTCACTCTTTAATATACTACCTATTCTGTTAGAAAACCGATAGAAAAATGTTAGAATCTTATTAGAGCTAAGGCTTGGTTGCATTGGCGTCTCAACTTTATTCAAGTACAGCTGGCACCGGAAAGAAATCCCCTTCTCTTCGTGGTGCGTTAGCTAGGACTTCACTTTGGGGTAAGGAAGCGGATACCTCGTCTTCCCTGAATACATTCTGGAGAGGAATAGCTTGCGCTGTGGGTGGGACGTTAGTGGTATCTACCTGTTGCAGTATCTCGAAGTTCTCAAGGATATTAGATGATTGTTCCCGGAACTTATCCAGTTCATTTTCGGTTAGCCCAAGTCGGGCAAGCTGGGCAATATGCAGGCATGGTTGGTGCGCCTGCCTTTGCCGAGAAAGCGGTCAATAGCCGCCCGGTTCTTCTTCTGGAGCCGCCGGAAATCCGCGAGGCGGTCATGGATACGGCGGAAGCCGTGAGGGAGGCGTACACAGACAAGCGTAAGAAGTAACTAGATTCTATGACAACGGGGTCTGTCAAAAGGATATTTTGAGCGATTGAACTTGCAGGCAATAGAGATGATAAGCACCAAGCAAATTAGGGAATGTATTCTGAGTGTCGCCGAAACGCGAGTGGTTCAGATGCTGTTACGAATGGTGGGCGGTACTGGACTTGAACCAGTGACCTCTGGTATGTGAAACCAGCGCTCTAACCGCTGAGCTAACCGCCCCAAGACATACCTATTTTAGACCCAAAAATCAGCTTTGTAAAGACAGATAACCTCTTTACTTAAGCTTATTGGCAAATCCCAGCCATAACTTCTCGGCTAATTCCTCTATATATAGTCTGTTCTCAAGTTTGTTCTTCCACCTGTCAGGTATGGAATCAAAGCCAAGATATGCCCCAGAGATAGCTCCAGTCATAGCGCCAATGGTATCAGTGTCTCCACCCAAGCTAATAGCATAAAGAATAGCCTGGGCAAAGGAATGAGGCTGAGATAAGAAGCAATATATAGCGGTGGGTACTGAATTGAAAGCCTCAATGCCATTCCCCAGCTCGGCAATAACCCTGCTCTTATCTGACTGGTTCAGGAGTACTTCTATTTTGTTTAGCTTTTCCCGATAAACCCCTTCTGGTGCATAGTTAATTAACTTGTTTAAGAAATCACGCCGGTCAAAGACTTCCTGTCGTTCAAGGCTTGTTGCCAGAGCAATAGCGTAAGCCTGTAAAGCAGCGCCTTCCTTGCCTAGTTGATGGGAATGGGTAATCTGGCTGGATTTATAGGCAACCTTCCTCAGTGCTGCTGGGTTGTCGTGATAAAAGACACCTATCGGTGCAATTCTCATGGCTGAACCATTCCCGTAAGAACCAGTACGGTATAAGCTTTGAGCAACTTCATCCCAAGCAGCTCCAGCCCTAATCAGTCGAAAAAGGTGAGGCGGTCCCGGTCCGTAGCCACGAAAGGGCTCAAGCTCGTAGTTCTTGACAAAGGTCTGTGCCATGTCCTCACCATTAAAGCCCCCAGCCTTAATCAGAGACTCAGCAGCACCAATCATCATGTGAGTGTCATCGGTATAGGTTAAGACTTTTCGCCTCTCAGCTATTGCCTCAATTTCTTCGGGATTAACCCTCCAGCGCCCTTCAAACGACGCCCCCAGAGAATCACCAACGCTGGTGCCGATCAAAGCACCCAGGAACTTTGACTTTAGAGCTTGCTCAATCATTTGCCGCTATGGCTAACCCGGTTACAGCAGTGTGCCGGTGAGTCCAGACAGTGGTAACCGGGGAGTGTGATTTTCACTCGTGCGTCTTCTTCACGTAGACCCTGATTTCCCCATCATCCTCTTCCGCTCCCAAATACTCATGTCCAGTGCTTTCGCACCAAGCTGGTATATCCTGTTTTACCCCCTTATCATCAGCCACCACCTCCAGAACCTCCCCCCTCTTTAGTTCTTTAAACTTCTCTGCCGTTTTGACAATAGGCATCGGGCAATAAAGCCCAATACAGTCCAAAGTTTGGTTCGCCTTCATCTTCCCTCCTTGATTACTAAGCCAAAGGCTGGCTAGATGAAAAGGGCTACTTTTGATTTACTCGCCTGGCTCAAAAAATAAGCCGCCCCGGAAACGTCGTCAAGCTCGCTGCGGAAAGAATCCTTATTAACCCCCATTATCTCCATGGCAGTAGTACAAGCAATGAACTTTACCCCGCTATCCTTAGCCATGGTGATAAGCTCGTCTATGGATGGCATATCAATCTCCCTCATTCGTCGTTTCATTATCCAGGTACCCAAGCCAAGCGTATTGAACCTGGAAAGCTTTAATCGTCTAGAGCCACCTCGGTTAAAGAAGTTCAGCACCTTCTTCGTCAGCCCTTTGCCTTTGCTGCCACCCTCATGCCGCCTAATGATATTCAGCCCCCAGAAGGTGAAGAACATGGTAACTTCCATCCCCATAGCGGCACCCATGATAGCCAGCATAAGAGCGAATAAAGTGCGGTCAAGGTCGTCGCTGAAGACAACCATGGTTAGCTTCTCCTTCTCTGCCATCTAATCTCCCCTCTAAGCTTTCTCGCCCTTAATCTCAGCCCCACAGTGAGGACATACCTTTTTATCCCTAGGTAAAGGCTTTCGGCAGACAGGGCAATAGAATACGGTTACCCCACACGCCTGGCAATAGGGAAATGATATTTCCACTATCTCCTCCTCACAGTAAGGACAAAAGTAGTGTTCTTTTTCCGGTTCGCGCTTTGCTCCCATTTACTCCTTCCCTCCTTGTGCTTTCTTCTTACGCTGGTAATCCTCAATAGCCTTACGTAAAGCTTGAGCACCCAAATTGGAGCAGTGAAACTTATTCTTGGGTAAACCCTCCAGCTCGTCAGCCACCAACCGAGGAGTAATTTTCTTGGCTTCCTCCAATGTCTTGCCTTTAGCCATTTCACTAACCATGCTGGATACAGCAATCGCTGCCCCACAACCAAAAGTTTTGAACTTAACATCCTCCAAGTAGTTATCTTTGACCTTAATATAAAAGGTCATCATGTCCCCGCATATCGGATTACCTTCCTCCCCAATACCATCAGGGTTCTCGATTTCCCCCACATTGCGGGGATTCATGAAATGCTCCATTACCTTTTCACTATATATCGGCATATTACTTGCCTCCTTTGCCTGTCTTGCTGAATTTAGCATAAAGTGGTGACATTTGCCGCAGCCTGTCCACAATAGCTGGCAACACCTCCAGGACATAGTCTATATCTTCCTGAGTATTACTCATACCCAAGGTAAAAAGAATGGAACCTTGAGCCAGCTCATGAGGTAGTCCCATGGCAATAAGTACGTGGGAAGCTTTGAGCGCCCTTGAGGTGCAGGCTGAACCACTGGAGACGGCAACCCCCTGGCTATTCAACAGCATAAGCATAGATTCGCCCTCAATAAACTGGACGCAGAAGCTAGCATTTCCGGGAAGGCGATGCTGGGGGTGACCGGTAACTACCACATGGTCAACCTTAGCCGGCAATTCCGTCAGCAGGCGGTCACGGAGTGGGGTGAGATGCTCGATTCGAGCCGCCATATTAGCTGTGGCTAACTCAGCGGCTTTGCCCAAACCGACAATAGCTGGGACATTCTCCGTACTGGCTCGCCGTCCCCCTTCCTGCACCCCGCCATCAAGTAGAGGCATAATACGCACCCCTTTTCGCACCCAGAGCGCACCTACCCCTTTGGGACCATAGAACTGGTTTCCCGCCAGGCTTAAAGCATCCACCCCCAGTTCCCTTATGTCAACAGGTATGGTTCCAGCAGTAGCCACGGCATCAGTATGAAAAGTAACGTTGTTTTCCCTGGTTATTTTGCCAATTTCCGAAATTGGCTGGATGCTGCCCACTTCAGCATTGGCATGCATGACGGATACCAGCACTGTATCCTTCCTGATGCTTCGCCTTACATCCTCAGGGTCAACCACCCCGTACCTATCCACCGGGATTAGTGTCAGCTCAAAGCCCCATTTCTCCAGAGTTCTGGCTGAGTGCAATACCGAAAAGTGCTCAATTGCTGAAATTACCACGTGCTTACCCTTAGCTTGTTGGGCTAATGCCAGACCCTTGATAGCAAAATTATTACTCTCAGTACCGCTACCGGTGAATATGATTTCCTCAGCATTGGCACCAATAAGCTGAGCCACTTGAGCCCGAGCCACCTCTATGGCTTCCCGGGCAGCGTCTCCCCAGTCATGAAGAGAGGATGGGTTACCAAAGAACTCCCCAAAGTAAGGCATCATCGCCTCACTAACTTCGGGGAGAAGAGGAGTAGTAGCAGCATTGTCTAAATACACCCTCCTCATATATGTACTTCTCCTTCTTTTAATTCTCTCTGCAGCCGATTTCGTAGTGTGCGCAGAAGTTTTTGCTCACCTCTGGCGTGTAGCTCAAACGACTTCCGTGTGTGGGCTTGATAGCTTCGCACACCCCATGCTTTTCCTTCCCACAATTCACGAGACAAGTTTCCAGCAGCTAACTCAGTCGTATCTTCCTTCAATTTGGTCAAACGGTTTCTAAGCTCTTCGTGTTCAGTAAGCCAAGCGTGCCAGGCTGAGACTTGCTTCTCATCGCCGTACTCTTTAACCGCGATTAAGAGAGCTGTTTCTTCACGATCAAAGTGTGTCCGAATTCCCCGGTCAATTATTGCCAGTGACTCCTGCCAGCTCTGCAGAGCTTGTTTCTGCTCATTTAACCTCCCGGGGACAAAGTCTTCTTGAGCTTTGTCCAATCCCCGCATTGCACTGACATCATTGGCTACCTGTTGCAAAGTCTGGAGTCTCCGAGTGATTTGCCTATGCTCCTCAATAATCTTCTCAATCAGAGCCAGAGCTTCTTTCACTTCCATTGACTCGCCTCTTCAAAATTCAACTATATGCCCTACTAACCAACACCATATTCCACTTTGTCCACCACTCGGGTAGAAAAAGTATAGCATAAAGGCAGCTAACAGGCTAGACTTACCTCAGGTCAAGTGCTTCTAAGATATCTTTTGACCCCCACCGGTATAGCACCACTCCTGCCCCAACAAAAGCAACCCCAGTGATAACCATAAAGACGCCGCTGGCAATAACCGACTGGATAAGACCAAAACTGATGACAGCAAGGTAATTGCCTCTTTTATGTTAGATTTATGATACAATTTATTATTAAGGTATGTATATGACATATGTCACATACAGGTATTAAGACACTTTCTATAATGTGATAGAAAAAGCAATATTTAACGAGTTTCCTTCATGTTTAAGGAGGTTAATATAATGTGGCATTACGCTGAAGGTATGGGCTGGTGGATGGTTTTTGGTAGTGCCTGGATGGTAATATTCTGGGGAGGACTTATCGCTCTTATCATCTGGGGAATTTCAAGGCTAAGCAGTCGAACCGGCACTCCCTCCAAACATGATCCGTTAGATATAGCCAAAGAACGCTACGCCAAGGGAGAGATAACTAAAAAAGAGTTTGAGCAGCTCAAGAAAGACCTGTCTTAGCTATTAGAATAATGTAGCCAGAAATCGACCAGAATTTGAGAAGACAAGTACTCATAACCACCGGGATAACTGGTACTACCCACCCCATCAACAAAAATATTTTAGCTCAAAGGTAAAAATGTTGACAAAAGATATACTATATGGTAGTATAGGGTATATCCTATCTTAGCCATTAGCTGGGAAGGGAGGATTTAATGCAATGTCTGCAGAATTAAGACAGTACCGATATAGCAAGGATAGGTCATCTCTTCTGGCAAGGGTAAAGAAAATTGAGGGCCAAGCTAAGGGTATTCAGCGAATGATTGAAGAGGATCGTTACTGCATCGACATCGTTCAACAGTTAACTGCCCTCTCCGCGGCAGCTGATGAGGTATCACTACTCATACTTGAAAGCCATATTGAGGGTTGTGTCGCTGATGCCATCCGTGAACAACACGCTGAGGCTCACATCAAGGAACTGATGGCAACGATACGAAAGGCTTTGAAGCGGTAACGCGCGTAGCCTAGTCCCCGGTGAAGATAGCCAATTAGAATAGAGGGGAATCTAGAAGAAAGCCGGTGATACCAATGTTGAGATTCAAGAGCTGTCCAAGGTGCAAGGGTGATGTAGTGGTCGACCGAGACTACTATGGGTGGTATGAGCAGTGTTTGCAATGCGGCTACCAGCGTGATCTGAAGGATATAGTCGAGGTTCGACAACGACAAACTCGAGAAACGAAGAGGGGATAGTTTAATAAAGCAATCAATAAGATGTGTCATCTGATTTTACTTATGCCATTATTAGGGCTTCCTGATAACTTAAAGACCATAAAAATCGAACTGAGGTAAACAGCAATTGAGAAAGAAAGGAAGACGGCTTCTAGTCGCAGCAGTGGTAGTGGCCGTGGGGCTGAGTTACATAGCCTACTCACTGTTTATCCACAGCGGAGCCAATTATCTCACCGTTAGCGAATTGGGGTCACAGGCAGATTCCCTTTATAGCGAGCCAGTGAGGGTTGGGGGCAGGGTAGCCCCGGGCTCTATTGACTGGGACGATAAGGCGAAGGTTATGAAGTTCATCCTCGCCGATGATAGAAAGAGCCTGGCAATAGTCTACAAGGGAATTATTCCTGACAATTTTAAACCTGGGATGGATTTGGTAGTGGAGGGCAAGTACCGCCCTGATGATGCTTTTGAGGCACTGAGCTTCGGTAGTCGCCGTTCTATTTGCAACTTTTGCCACTAGCAGTATGGAAGTAGAACTAAGACAATGGCTGAATTTTTTGAAAGCTATGCCATCTGGATAATCTGGATAATCTTCGGGCTGTTCTTCCTGTTCTTCATGGTCACGGCTCCGTGCCACGCGGTTTTACTTTTGCCTTTACTGGGGCTTCCGCTGTTCTGGCTGCTGCCGCTGGGATATGCTCTCTCCATTAACATTGCTGCGTGGCTGGCAACGCCTTTTCTCTACCGCGTGATAAGGAAAGCAATGATAAGACCAGTAAAGGACGGATTCCAAAGCCTTGTTGGAACCACGGCTGAAGTGGTATCCAAGTCGGAGATAGGCCGTTCCGCCAAATACCTGGTTCGCGTTCAAGGTGAAGGGGAACTATGGAGCGCCTATTCCACAGACACTCTTCAACCGGGAGAGGCAGTGAATATAGTAGCGGTAAAGGGAATTGGCGTAGTTGTTAAACGGGCAGAGAACGGTCATGATGAACCAGGCAATGTGAAGACAAAGTCAACTGGAGCAAGAAACAATGAACGGCATTGTCATTAGTATAAATCCAATACTCTTTCATATTGGAGGTTTTGAGTTTCGCTGGTATAGTCTAGCCATAATCCTGGCAATAGTAGCGGCAGTGCTAATATCAGCATCCCTAGCTAAAAAGAAAGGGATTGCAACTCAGGAAATCTACTCTCTCGCTCTTTGGGTGGTGATTGCCGGGATAGTGGGTGCCAGATTGTTCCATGTGATAGACCAATGGCAATACTACGTGGGTAACCCGTTTCAGATATTGCAATTTCAGCAGGGAGGTCTGGCTATCTGGGGCGCACTGGCCGGGGGAGGAGCAGCAACTATTGCCTACGCCATGATAAGGCATATACCACTAGGTCGCCTGGTTGATGCTGTAGCTCCAGCATTACTTACCGCCCAGATAATAGGTAGGGTCGGTTGCATTATCAACGGGGATGCTTATGGCGGGGTTACTAATTTGCCTTGGGGCTTCATTTACACCCATCCTGACGCCCTGATTCCGCCAAACCTGCTTGGCTTGCCAACCCACCCCTATCCGGTATATGAGATGATCTGGAATGCGTCAGTCCTGCTAGTCATTTGGCAGCTTGGACACCACTTCAAGAAAGGTGGTTTAGTGTTCCTGAGCTACCTATCGCTCTACTCCCTCGGGCGTTTTGCCCTTAGTTTTGTGCGACAGGAAAGCATTATACTCTGGGGATTGCAGCAGGCTCAAATAATCGCCATACTCGCTCTTTTAGCCTCCCTACTCGCTATTATGTATTTGGCTGGCAAGCAACTGCTGTCCGAAAAGCCAGCCGAACCGTAAGGGGGTGAGGTAATTTGTAGATAACAGCAGGCAAAAGTTACAAATTGGCAGACCAATAACACTAAAGCTAAGAAGGAGAAAGTTAGATGAAGAAATTGCTGTTGATAGGTTCGATTGTGCTGGTTCTGGGATTTTTGGTTGCTGGCTTTACTACGCCTATATTTGCTCACAGCCCTGATGACGACGAAGCCATACCGACAAATGAGGAGGCGTGGGAAGCCATGCATGAAGCCTGCTGGAGTGGAGATTGGGAGGCGATGGCTGAAGCTGCCGAAGAAGTGCACGGAGAGAACTTTGACAACATGCCCTGTCATGACTATTATAGTCCCGAGAATGGAGACCGGGTTCCCTCCAATGGCTGGGGTGGTATGGGTGGTCACATGGGTAGTGGCATGATGAGCTGGTAACCCAATTATGCTTCTGTAGAATAAACAAAAGACAAGAAATCGTGAAAGGAGGTGAAAAGATGAAGGTTGTGAGCTTATGTCACCCGGGACATGGTTGTCCAGTGGTCAAAATAGATGACGACCATGTTGAGATAGGCGAGAAGGACAACACCTGTGTTTTGACCAAGAGTGAATGGGAAGCTCTGAAGCAAAAGATACTAAATAAAGAAATCTAGAAATAGAGCTACAACAATACCCAAGTACCACTTTGCGAAGGGAGATGAAAAGGATGAGGGCCGAGTTTTTTAGTGCAGAGTGCCGGTTGTGTGAAACAACGCTCAACATGCTCAATCATGCCTTCTCCGACATCGAGATTGATGTCCATCGGGCATCAGAATGCACAGACGGCAGTTGTTGCGCTCTAGCTGCGCAATACGGAGTCCGAGCTGTTCCTTCTCTTGTTGTAGATGGGAAGGTGGTTCTCGTTGGACTTCCCGATGAACACGATATCAAGAGATTATCAACGATTTTGCGGCGTTAAGGTATGAACTGGAGAAGAGAGGCTGGCGATAGATGACTAACGAAACCAAACAGGGAAAAAGGAAGACAGTCATTCCAATCACCGGAATGACCTGCACCACCTGTGCCGCTACCATTGAGAAAGGTCTGGCAGCAACTGCCGGAGTAGGACAAGCCAAGGTTGACTTTGGCACGGAGAAGGCTGCTATAGAATATGACCCCACCAAGGTAAGTCTCGTCAAGATTAAGAGCACTATATCCCAATTAGGCTATGGTGCCGCGACCAAGAAATCCATCTTCCCGGTAGGTGGGATGACCTGTGCCTCCTGTGTTGCTCGCGTTGAACAGGCTCTCTCCAGTGTGTCCGGGGTAATTTCAGCCAATGTCAACCTAGCCTCGGAGAAAGCCACCGTAGAATATATTGAGGGGACAGAGTTTGCTGAACTAAGACGGGCAGTGAAAGAAGCCGGCTATGAACTCGGTTCAGAAGCCGAGACCCTGGAAGATGTTACCACTGCCGCTCAGCGAGAAATCCGCACGATAAGGAATAGATTCATTTTCGCCGCTGTCCTCGGCTTGTCAATTATGGTTCTGGGCTTTGGTCCCTCTTTTATCGGCAAGCCTTATCTACTCTGGGTTCTGGCGACGCCGGTACAGTTCTGGGCAGGGTGGCGATTCTACAAAGGGACATGGGGAGCACTGCGGCACAGAACTGCCGATATGAATACCCTGATCGCCGTCGGCACCTCGGCAGCTTACTTCTACAGCATGGTAGCGGTTCTCTTCCCCGGTCTCTTCGTGGCTCGTGGGCTGGAGCCTCATGTCTATTTTGATACTGCCGCCGTAATTATTGCTTTGATTCTGCTTGGTCGTTTTCTGGAGGCTAGAGCTAGAGGGCAGACCTCAGAGGCAATAAAGAAACTCATCGGTATGCAGCCGAAGACGGCTCTGGTTATCCGTGATGGCGAAGAGAGAGAAATTCCGGTTGACGATGTTCAGGTTGGCGACCTCATTCTAGTACGACCGGGCGCACGAGTACCGGTAGATGGTGTAATTCGTCAGGGTTATTCCAGCCTTGACGAGTCCATGATTACCGGAGAGAGCATCCCGGTGGAGAAAAAGGTAGGTGACGAGGTTATCGGTGCTACCATTAATAAGACCGGTAGTTTTCAGTTTGAGGCAACCAAAGTGGGTAAGGATACCACTCTAGCTCAGATTATCAGGTTGGTGGAGGAAGCCCAGGGAAGCAAGGCACCTATTCAACGGTTGGCTGATGTCATCGCTAGCTACTTCGTGCCGGCAGTAATTGGTATTGCTATCATTACTTTTATAATCTGGTACTTGGTGGGACCAGCTCCCGCCCTCACCTTTGCCCTGCTTAACTTCGTTGCCGTGCTCATTATTGCCTGCCCCTGCGCTCTGGGATTGGCAACTCCAACAGCAATTATGGTAGGCACAGGCAAAGGAGCTGAGAATGGCGTTCTTATCCGGAGCGCTGAGGCACTGGAAAGGTCTCACAAGATAAGAACCGTGCTGCTGGATAAGACCGGCACTCTGACCCAGGGCGAGCCCAAGGTAACCGATATAATTACTATCCCCTCTTCTTCTAAAGAAGAGGTTCTGCAACTGGCAGCCTCAGCTGAGCGTAGCTCGGAGCATCCACTCGCTGAAGCTATAGTTAAGGCAGCTGCCGAGAAGAAACTGAAGTTGTCTCCAGCCTCGGACTTCAATGCTGTTCCCGGACACGGTGTGGAGGCTGCCGTGGGAGGTAAGAAACTACTTCTTGGCAACATTAAACTGATAAAGGATAGGGGTCTTTCCCTGAACGGGCTGGAGAAAGAAGCCACTCGCCTGTGGGAAAAGGGGAAAACAGTGATGTTTCTGGGTGTCAACAGCCAGGTAGTAGGCATCATTGCTCTGGCTGACACCCTCAAACCAAATGCCAAAGAGGCAATAGGAGCATTACACCGGATGGATACCGAGGTGGTAATGCTTACTGGGGACAATCGGCGCACCGGTGAAGCTATCGCCCAAGAAGTGGGCATCGACCTCGTCCTCGCCGAGGTACTCCCCGAGCATAAAGCTCAGGAGGTCAAGAAGCTACAACAAGAAGGAAAAGTGGTAGCCATGGTGGGTGATGGGATAAATGATGCTCCAGCACTAGCCCAAGCTGATATAGGCATCGCCATCGGCACGGGTACCGATGTCGCCATGGAGACTGGAGACATTACGCTCATTAGCGGTGATTTGACCGGAATTGTAACCGCCATATCCTTGAGTAAGCGCACCATGAGAACCATAAAGCAGAATCTCTTCTGGGCTTTTGCCTACAATACCGCCCTCATCCCGGTAGCCGCCGGCGTACTATATTTTGCCTTTGGGAACACCGGTGTTCCGTCAGGACTTCAGTTTATTCTCGGTGACTACGGGTTTCTGAATCCAATTCTAGCCGCAGCGGCTATGGCGGCTAGCTCTATCACGGTAGTATTTAATTCGCTGCGTTTAAGAAGATTTAAACCAGCCAAATTCGCTGACTGATTAAAGGAGGTGTCAATATGGCAATTGACCCGGTCTGCAAGATGGAAGTAGAGGAGAGCAAAGCAGCCGCCACCTCTGAGTACCAGGGAAAGAAATACTACTTCTGTGCGGTAGGCTGCAAGAAAGCTTTCGACCAGAACCCAGAGAAGTATCTGGCTGAGGAAAAGAAGTAGGGAAAGGCTCTTAGCCGAAACTTCGTTACAACTTTGAGGAGAGCCAGTGTATTATTTTGCCTATGGTGCTAATCTCAATCGTAAGCAGATGTTAGAGCGCTGCCCAGACAGCAAGCCCAAATTGATGGTTACCCTGCCCAACTACAAATTGATATTTGCCGGCTGGTCGAGAAAGTGGCGGGGTGGGGTCGCCACCATCGAGCGATTCAGGGGAGAGAGGGTTCCCGGCGCCATTTACGAGATTTCAGAGCAATGTTTACGGCAACTAGATAGACATGAAGAAGGCTACCACAGGCTCAAGGTTACCGTATTTGATGAAGTTGGTGAATCCTTTGAAGCAATAACCTATATCAAGTCAGGGCAATTAGAAGAAACGCAACCCTCGAAAGAATACCTGGCTATTATTCAGCAAGGCTACAAAGATTGGGGAATCATCTAGGTAGAAGTTAACTACAGGCGTAAATAGTGGATGTTAGGCTATCATGCTGCTAGTCGTTGCAGGTAACGGTGTGCCTGAAGTGCTGCTTTAGCTCCCTCGCCAGCGGCAACAATAATCTGCTTCTCTGGCACATCAGTAACATCCCCGGCAGCATAAAGTCCGGGTACCGTGGTTTCATTAGCGCCACTGACAGGTACCTCCCCCCATTCATTGAGTTCAACAAGTCCCTTTACTGCTTCAGAGTTGGGTACTAGCCCGATTTCAATGAAAACCCCGGTAACATCCAGGACTTTCTTCTCGCCACTCTTGAGGGCTCTTATCAGCATCCCTTCAACTAAATCCTGACCCTTGATTTCCTCGGTTTGATATTCAGTGAAAATGGTAAGATTTTTAGCATCGGCTAGTTGGTCAATAAGAATGGCATCACCAGTTAACTGGGTCAGGGAAACCAAATCTACATGCTCAGCAATTTTTACCATATCTAAGGCTGCCTCAAGGGCTGAATTGCCTCCACCTACCACCGCCACCCTCTGCCCAGCGAATACCGGTCCGTCACAGATAGCACAATAAGTTACTCCTCTCCCGGTTAATTCCACCTCACCCGGCACATTTAACCTCCTAGGTCTTTTGCCGGTGGCAAAGATTACCGCTTTTGCTTGATACCTGTTACCGCCTTCAGATATAGCTTGAAAGCCTCCGTCAATCTTCTCCAGCCGAGACACCTTATCACCAATTTTCTGGTCAATAGGGAACTGGCTCACCTGGGTTTGGAACTTATTTATTAACTCCGGTCCCTCAATAAACTGATAGCCCAGGTAATTTTCAATACCCCAGGTATTATTTATCTGCCCACCAATATTAATACTAACCAGCAACGCCCTGAGTCGCTTGCGCGCTACATATACAGCAGCGGCAAGTCCAGCTGGACCGCCACCTATTATCATCAAATCATACACAGCTACCCCCTAAATACAAAGCAAACAGTCTACGACAACAGGCTATCTAGCCTAGCTTGGTTAAACCCCACTACAACCTCACCATCAATAATGACTACCGGTACACCCATTTGTTTTGATATCTGTATCATCTCCTTGGCTTTTTCTCTATCCGCAGCCACATTATACTCGGTAAAGGAGATGCCTTTTTGCGTAAGGTAGTCCTTCGTCCTGCGGCACCAGGGGCAGGTAGGAGTGGTATAGATAGCTACTTTTTTATCAGTCATTTTTCTACCTCGCTTTCAATAATGAAGTGGTTAATCTTCTATTTTAATTTGTTCACCCACTACCGGGTTACCACATACTGGACAAGTAGCCACTAACATCTTCTGGCACTTGGGACGTGAACCAGGAACTTTAGATTCATACCTGCATTCCGGGCAGACATACTTGACATCTTGCATCAAGTCACCTCCAGCCATTCAGTAGCAAATCTTATAATCGCCTAGAGAAGATGTCAAGGCTTGGTGTTTTTGTCTTTTTTAATGTATCATAGGAGTGCCTTAGCAATTTGTATGTGATATATGTCATATACAAGGATTACTTGATAATATAGCGTTAAGTAATGGTAGTTAAAATCCGCCTGGTGAGGCTAGCGAGAGTATTGACAGCGGATAGACTTAGGGCTTTATTTGTTACCTACTAAAGGTTGAGAGGCGGAATCCCATTTAAATAGAAGAGGAGACTAACCATGGTAACTGAACAAAACAAAACTCTAAACGCACTCAAAATTGCTATCCAGATGGAAATTGATGGTAAGGAATTTTATCTAAAGGCGAGCAAGGAAAGTAGTAATGAGCTGGGTGAGAAGCTGCTGGAAAAACTAGCCGCCGAAGAAGACATTCACCTACAGAAGTTTGAGGAAATATATGATGCCATCAGAAGTAAAAAGGCTTGGCCGAAGACAGATTACCAGCCAAATAGAGGTAGGGGCTTAAGAACAGTATTTGCCAAGGCAATGGAAGAGACTGGTTCCAGCGTAAAGGCTCCAGCCACTGAACTTGATGCCATACAGACAGCGATGGATATGGAAAACGAAACCTACGATTTCTATAAAGCTCAAGGCAAGATTGCTGTCTTTGCTGCTGAGAGAGAATTTTACGAGGCATTAGCTATCCAAGAAAAGGAACACCATCTAATTCTACTTGACTATTACGAATTCCTCAAGAACCCGGCAGCCTGGTTTGTTAGCAAAGAACATCCCTCTCTAGATGCTGGCTAAGCCGGCGATGAACATACCATCCAGGAAACCCAATAATAAGTTGGAAAGGATAGAGTAGGATGAAACCAAGGGAAATAAGACCTAATATCTACTGGGTAGGCGCAATTGACTGGGACAGACGATTATTCGATGCACTGATACCACTCCCCGACGGCACGAGCTACAACTCATATTTGATTAAGGGCAGTGAAAAGACAGCCTTAATTGATACGGTAGATCCAACTATGCAGACGGTGCTGCTCAATCATTTAGAGCAACTTGAGATTAAGAATATAGATTATGTCATTGCCAATCACGCCGAGCCGGACCACTCTGGTACCCTCCCCCAAATCCTAGAGAAATACCCCCAGGCAAAGCTCGTTGTCACCCCCAGATGCAAAGGAATGCTCATAGACGTGTTCCTGATTCCAGAGGAGAGGTTTACCACGGTTGACGACAAAGAGACAATCTCGCTGGGTGATAGAACTCTGGAGTTTATCCATGCTCCCTGGGTTCACTGGCCAGAGACAATGCTTACCTATCTTAGAGAGGACAAGATACTGTTTCCCTGCGATTTATTCGGCTCTCATTTAGCCACCACTGACCTGTATGTAGTCGATGAGGGGCAGGTTTATGAAGCTGCCAAGAGATATTATGCTGAAATCATGATGCCCTTCCGAACTAATATTGAAAAGCACCTGGAGAGGTTAAAGGACTACCGTATTGGACTCATTGCTCCAAGTCACGGTCCTATATATGATAAACCAGAGTTTATCTTGAAAGCCTATCATAGCTGGGTCTTTGACCAGCCCAGAAACATTGTAGTTTTACCTTACACCTCAATGTGGGGTAGCACCCGTAAGATGGTTGAATACCTTGTTGGTGCTTTGGCAGAGAGAGGGGTAGCAGTAAAACAATTTGACCTAACCGTAACTGACCTCGGCAAACTGGCAATGGCATTGGTGGATGCGGCGACAATAGTTATCGGGACGCCTACCGTGCTAACTGGTCCCCATCCAAATATTGTCTATGCCACCTTTTTGGCAAACATCTTAAGACCCAAATTAAAATTTGTCTCTATCATTGGTTCTTACGGCTGGGGCGGCAGGATAGTTCAACAACTCACTGAAATGGTTCCCAAGCTAGAGGTAGAATTATTAGAACCCGTGCTCAGTAAGGGTTCTCCGGGAGAAGCCGATTTTAAGTCTCTGGATAACCTAGCTGAAACCATTGCCAAAAAGCATAAAGAACACAACTTCATCTGAGTCTAATTTAGGAGGAGATTAATGGATAAAAATAAAATCATTAATTTACTCAATAAAGACCTTCAAGATGAGCATGGTGCTATCATTCAGTATCTGAATCATGCCTACGCTATGGGTGAAGGTGAGATGGCTTGCGAGGTTGAGGCAATCGCTCGGGATGAAATGCGCCACCTAGACTGGTTGGCAGAGACCATTGTTGAACTTGGTGGCACACCCAGCCTGGAGAGAGGTACGATGCGCATGGGTGGCACACTAGTAACTGACTGGATGAAAAACGATGTATTGCTGGAAGAAGGCGCCATAAATCAATATAAGGAACATATTAATCTTATTGATGACCCAAAGATAAAGCGATTACTGCAGCGCATCCTGTCTGATGAAGAATCACACCATGGTGATTTCGAGCACTTTGTGGAAAAGGCGCAGAAGAAGGGGATGAAGGATGTAAGAGGCAACCGCCAGGACAAGACCACCCGCACGCTCAACTGGGGCGTTGAGCATGAGTACACTGTTATCCTCCAGTATTTACTCCATTCCTATATGACGCCCAATAAAGAGGCTAAAAAACAACTGGAGGATCAAGCCATTAACGAGATGCAGCATCTGGGTTGGCTTGCCGAGGAGATGGTTGGTGGTGGTGGCAATCCAAAGATAGAGCACACCGAGGTTGACCAATCAACCAAGACCGCTGACATGCTACGAGCCGATATTAAAATTGAAAAGGAAGTGGCAGCTGAATATGACCGATCAGCCAAAGAGACTGAAGACCCTGACCTGAAAAAGCTTCTCCTTCGCCTAAGGGATAATGAAATATATCATGCCGACGTATTCAGTGACCTGCTAAAGGAGGAGGAAGAAAAGTAAAGACCGGAAAAAGACATCTAAGAATCTGGCATCAAAGGAGTAATGTGGCTAATTTCTTCCCGGTAGGCAAGACTAGTGAATTCCAAGATGGAACCACGAGGGAGGTCTTGGTTCAGGGACGCAAAATGCTTCTAGCCAGGATTAGGAATAAATATTATGCCACCGACAACCGTTGCCCGCATATGGGAGGAAACTATGTCAGACGAATTGGCTGAATTATTGGATACAGCCATCTACAAAGAAATTGCCTCCCAAGCTGTCTATATAGCCGGACAAAGCAAGACTGAAGACCCTGGTGCCAAGGCATTGATGAAAGAGCTGGCAGCAGAAGAACTTGGTCACTCACGACGGCTGAAGAAACTTAAGGAAAGAGGATTAAACAAGCGCGATTGGCACCAAGAGAAAGTGCCGAACCTAATGATTAGCGAATATTTAACTGGTGGCGACACACTGGAAGGTGCTAGTCTACAGGATACCCTTCTTTTCGCTATGAAGCGTGAGCAGCAATCCATTGAGTTCTATTCAAAAATGATGGGTATAATGAGAGACGAAACTGCCAAATATCTTTGTCAAAGTTTGGTTCAGGAAGAACTCAAGCATAAGCTGAGACTGGAAATGCTCTACGATGACCTGTTCTATGGAGAGGACTGACAGAATAAATTGGAGGATGTCAAGACATGGCTGAATTATCACTGCCTTTTGAGTCCAAATACCTACCGGTAAAAAAGTACTTTGATATTTATCATCGGTCTCTAGAGGAGCCGGAAGAGTTCTGGGCGGAACAGGGTCGCCAACTTGACTGGTTTAAGACCTGGGACAAGGTGCTGGAATGGGACCCGCCATTCGCCAAGTGGTTTGTCGGCGGGCAAATGAATGCGTCTTACATATGTGTTGACCGTCATGTGAAAACTTGGCGAAGAAGTAAGGTAGCCATATACTGGGAAGGCGAACCGGGAGATATTAGGGCTTTGAGCTACTCACGACTATATAGTGAGGTGAACAAGTTTGCTTCTGTCTTGAAGAATTGCGGGGTGAAAAAAGGAGACAAGGTTGCTCTATACCTACCGATGATTCCTGAGTTGCCTGTTTTTATGCTAGCCTGTGCCCGGATTGGCGCTCCCCATACCGTAATCTTCTCTGGTTTCAGCGCTCAGGCTCTAGCCGACCGGGTCAACGATGTGGAAGCCAAATTGCTAGTAACCGCTGACGGGGGGTTCAGGAGAGGGAAGATATTGCCACTGAAGACTATAGTTGACGAAGCTTTAACCATGTGTAAGTCGGTGGAAAAGACCATTGTGGTCAAGAGAGCCAATGTCCCAGTCAAAATGAAGCCACCGAGAGACCTCTGGCTCAATGACCTGCTGGAGAAGGCAGAGCCTTTTGTTGAGCCCGAGCCGCTGGAGTCGAATCACCCACTTTACATACTCTATACCTCAGGCACTACCGGCAAGCCTAAGGGAATCATCCATGGTACCGGTGGCTATCTTGTCTGGAATTACTCCACCTATAAGTGGGTCTTTGACCTTAAGGAAGAGTCAGTCTATTGGTGTTCGGCTGATGTCGGCTGGGTTACCGGACATAGCTCAATAGTCTATGCCCCATTAGCCCACGGGGCAGCCATAATTCTTTACGAAGGAGCTCTAGACTATCCAACCATTGACCGGTGGTGGGACATTATTGAAAAATACCAAGCCACTATATTTTACACCTCACCTACCGCTATCCGGATGCTCATGGGATACGGTGAGGAATGGCCGAAGAAGCACGACCTTAGCAGCCTGGAACTACTGGGAAGTGTCGGCGAGCCAATTAACCCGGAAGCTTGGCTCTGGTTTTATCAGCATATAGGTGGCGAGAGGTGTCCCATCGTTGATACCTGGTGGCAGACTGAAACCGGGGGCATCATGATATCACCAGCTCCTGGAATAGAGTGTGTGCCTTTGAAACCCGGCTCAGCAACATTACCTCTACCCGGGGTAGAGGCTGAGGTAGTTGATGAAAAAGGTAAGCCAATGCCAGCCGAGGAAAGAGGATTGCTGGTAATAAAGAGACCGTGGCCGGGAATGCTACTTGGTGTACACGGCGACCCAGAGCGCTATAAGCAATCCTATTGGTCGCGATTCCCTGGTGTCTATTATACCGGCGACTATGCAGTAAAAGATAAGGATGGATACTTTTGGATTTTGGGGAGAGCTGATGAGGTACTTAATGTTGCCGGACATAGAATAGGTACCGCTGAACTGGAGGATGCCACCGTCTCCCATCCTCAGGTAGCTGAGGCAGCAGTAGTCGGTAAACCCCATCCAGTAAAAGGGGCGAGTATCGTCATGTTTGTCAGGCTTAAGGAGGGAGCCAGTCCATCCCCAAATCTGAGGAAGGAACTAGCCACTCATATGCGAAGCATAATAGGCTCAATAGCAGTTCCCGAAGACATTTACTTTGTCACCAAGCTACCCAAGACAAGGAGCGGGAAGATCATGAGACGGGTTCTAAAGGCGGTGGCTAGCGGAGCTAGCATCGGTGACCTCACTACCCTAGAAGATGAAGCATCTGTAGAAGAAGTAATCAGAAGTTACCAAGAACTTAAGAAAGCAAAGGAAAAGACGAAATAATGGTGGAAGCAAAGATACTTAATGAATACCGCAAAGTGGCTGTAGTTGGAGCATCACCCAACCCAGAACGACCCAGCCACAGGGTCGCCAGCTATCTTGCCGAGCATGGTTACCAGATAATCCCAGTCAACCCCAATGCTCAACAGATACTGGGGAAGACCAGTTACCCCAACCTGAGCTCTATACCTGAAACAGTAGAGGTGGTGGATATCTTCCGCCGCTCGGAAGAAGTAATGCCTATAGTTGAGGAAGCAATCAAGATCGGAGCCAAGGTGGTATGGATGCAGGAAGGGATTATTAATGAGGAAGCTGCCACCAGAGCTAGAGACGCCGGGCTAATAGTAGTCATGGATAGATGCATGCTTAAGGAGCACCAGCGCCTCACGCAAAAACGGTCAGGCTAATAAACCGAGGGATAAGGCAGCAGTTAACGATTTATTGAGGGGAGCATCATGAAAATAAAAATAGTCTTTTACAGCATGTATGGTCATATCTATAAAATGGCTGAGGCGGTAGCTGAAGGGACTCGGGAGGTCAAAGGCGCCGAAGTAGAACTACTTCAAGTTCCTGAGCTTGTTCCTGAGGATGTACTGGAGAGGTCAGGGGCGAAGAAAGCGCGTGAAGCCTTCGCTCATATCCCGGTAGCAAAGGTTAATGATTTAACTGACGCCGATGCCATCATCTTTGGCATACCGACCCGCTTCGGCAATATGTGTGCCCAAATGCGTAACTTCCTGGACCAGACCGGAGGGCTATGGGCACAGAATGCCCTTGTCGGTAAAATAGGCAGTGTCTTCACCTCCAGTGCTACTCAACACGGCGGGCAGGAGACAACCATCATTAGCTCATACATCACCTTGCTCCACCTCGGGATGATTATTGTGGGAATGCCCTACTTCGAGACTCACCAGATGACACTAGGGGAGATAAGTGGCGGCAGTCCCTACGGCGCCAGCACCATTACCGGCGGCGATGGTAGCCGTCTGCCCAGCGAGAATGAACTGGCTATGGCTCGATTTCAGGGACGTCACGTAGCTACCATTACCAAAAAACTAGCTGGGAAATAAAGCATTTCTCAGCTAGGTAAAGAGGAAGCCCGATGTCCTCCAGGCAATCCAGCGTTGATGACCTACTGGAGAGGGAGTGGGTTCTGGCTGATACTCAGTCCCACCCTCTGTCTAACCTTCAGGAGAAAGGTCTAGATTCCTACAAGCTGGTCGTCTTACTGGGACCGAAAAATAAAATTGGTGCCAGTTATTTTCAGATATTTCTGCAAACCGGTTCCGGCGAAGTTAGCCAGCAGCCAGTACTCCTCGGTCTTTACAGCCGTGGCAGATTCCCCAGCTATAACTGGATTGAGATTAGTCGCTTTTCCTCAAAACTAAGTTTTAGCAGACGAAGTCTAAAAATAACTAACGGACAAGCCTGGCAGCTATTTCAGTATCTAGCTGACCTGATACCGCCGGGGGGTCACCTAATGGTTGAATATGACAGTCCTGAGCAGCAGGAGACAGCCCGTTCCCTGGCTCTGGGCATCCCACCAGCAGCTACCCCTTTAGGATACAGGCTATTCCTAATAGGTTGTGGTTCCAGCTTCAGGGACTGGTACTTTGCTGAAGGTGGAGTTGAAGGACCACGTAAACTCCAAGGCTTTAAGGCACTAAACAGTCCACATGCTCAACTCAAGAACAACGAATTAATAAAAGAACTTGAGACCTTCCTTGACCGACCTTTGTCAGCAGCAAAACCAGAACTGGAAAGAACCGCACGTAACCGAGCCCAAGCTATCCTAGGCGCTCTGAAGCAGACGAAGCGCTAACCTGTTAGCCACTGGTGGGTTGGTAACTCTGTAAACAATCTTACTCGCTTGACTGTCTGACTACCACTAGTTAGACTGATAATGGTAAATATAATGAAGGTTATCGGTCTTACCGGCGGTATTAGTAGTGGCAAGAGCACAGTATCGCAGTTCTTAGCCAAGCTAGGCGCCATTATTATAGATGCGGACAAGGTAGGGCATGAAGCTTTCAAACCCGATACCAAAGTGTGGCACGAAGTAGTGGCTGCTTTTGGCAAGCAGATTCTTGCTCCTAATGGTGAAATTGACCGCGAAAAACTGGGAACTGTAGTCTTCGGCAACTCTGAAGCTCGGGCACGACTAAATCAGATAATGCACCCCCGGATATATGACATGGTAAAGGCTCAACTTGAAGGCTACCGGCGGAAGGGAGTGGCTGTGGTAGTGCTTGAGGCGCCTCTTTTACTGGAAGCTGGCTGGACTTCACTAGCAGATGAGGTATGGGTTACTGCTGCTTCGGAAAATACAGTGCTCAAACGACTCAGGGAACGAACCAGGCTATCGGAAGAAGAATCCTTAGCTCGCATTCGCTCTCAGCTACCCACTGAGGAACGTGTAAGACATGCCGACGTGGTAATTGATACTGATTGCAGCCTTACTGAGCTCAAAGCAAAAGTAAAGAAACTTTGGCAGGGGCTTCAGGTATAACCAGGGCGGCTTTTTATTCAGGCGACTTGATATAGTCTAACCCCTGGCTTAAGGCTAATGGCTTAAAGCCAAAGAGGCGCTCTACTGAATTTAAGTCAGTGATATTATCTACTTCAAGTAGAGCTAATTCGCCCAGGGTTACCGGCGGGTTTGGCATAAGTTTTTCCATAGCCATTACTGCTGGACGCATCAATGGCAAGGGAAGGTGAAGCTTCATGCGCTTGATTCCCAGGGCACGTGTAATTGTATCCAGCATCTCTTCGTAGGTAAGATGCTCGGGACCACCTATCTCATAGAGCTGCCCAGTTTTTCTGCCTCTCACCGCACGAACGATACAGGTTGCTACATCTTCTACCCAGATGGGCTGGAAACGAGTCCTCCCCGAGCCTGGCACCGGAGCCAGAAAAGGAAACATGGTAAGGGAGCGAATTATTTGAGCGGTAAAGCCAGAACCCCGCCCGAAAATAACTGAGGGTCTGAAGATGACAAAGTCTAGGTTGCTTGAGCGCACCACTTCCTCCCCTTGCCACTTAGAATAGGTATAGCGATATTTGGGACTAGGACTAGCCCCCAGAGCACTTATCTGGATGAACCGCTTAGCCCCCGACTTCACGGCAGCCTGCACCACGTTTCTTGTCCCTCGAACATTAATCCCATCAAAGGTAACCTCCCTGCTCTCTCTGATTATGGCTACCAGATGGATGATGGTTTCTACACCCAGCATCGCCTGTTCCAGAGTCTGAGGCTTGGTCACATCCCCTAGTACCAGCTCTACACCGTATTTTTGTAGAGCTTCCGCCTTGGCTAGGTTCCGCACCAGACACCTTATCTTGTCCCCGGTCTCAATTAGCCTAGGGACAAGGTGGCTGCCAACAAATCCAGTGCCTCCGGTAACGAGAATCATCGCTAGCCCCGCTTAGTACTAACAGTATAGCATCAGATACGGGCGTTTGACACATTACCACCGTAATTGGTAAAATTTTTCAGTTTAGGAGGTTAAAGATTTACGCCATTATTGAAGCTGGTGGCAAACAGTATAAGGTAACTCCCGGTCAGATTATAGATGTGGAACGCCTGGCTGTGAGCGAGGGCAGTACTGTCGAGCTAGACAGGGTATTGCTTATTGCCGATGACGATAAGGTGACGGTAGGCAAACCCACTGTTGAGGGAGCCAAAGTAATTGCTACCTCCCAGGGAGAGGGCAAAGGTAAGAAAGTCATTGTTTTTAAGTATAAACCCAAGGTACGTTCCCGTAAGAAGACGGGGCACCGCCAGCTTCATACCAGGCTAGTTATTGATAAGATAGTTACCCCAGAGACAGCGCCGGGCGAACCGAGCAAAAAGACTCGCCGGCGCAAAAAAGAGGTGATAGCAAGTGGCACATAAAAAAGGAGGCGGCTCCAGCCGACTAGGTCGTGACAGTCAAGCCAAACGGCTTGGGGTGAAGAGATATGCGGGACAGAAGGTAAAGGCAGGAACTATCTTAGTTCGGCAGCGGGGCACACGTATTCACCCCGGCAATAACGTCGGTGTTGGCAAAGATTATACCCTCTTTGCTCTTATTGATGGCATTGTCAAGTTTGAGCCAGCCAGCAATAACCGGAGGAAGGTTAGCGTTTACGCTAGCTAAACAGCATGAAGGATAAAATTCATCCCCAATATTATACTGATGCCCAGGTAGTTTGTTCCTGTGGTAATACTTTTACTGTCGGCTCCACCAAGAAATTGCTAAAGGTTGAGCTATGCAGTAAATGCCATCCATTTTTCACTGGAGAACGCCGGGTAGTAGATACTACCGGGCGGGTGGAGCGGTTTAAGAAACGTTACAAGGTGAAAGATTAAACAAACATGCCAAAAGCAGGGAGCGGGATGACTAAACCGCTCCTTTTTCTTTTAAGAGGTGTTTATGGCTGAGAGATTTCATTATGGGGGTCAGGCGGTTATTGAGGGAGTAATGATACGAGGGCAGAAGGCAGCAGTAACTGCAGTGCGCCGTCCCGGTGGGGAACTGGCTATGAATATCCAGCCGCTGGCAGCTATCTATACCAGTCGGATGAGGAAAGTCCCGTTAATACGGGGCATCATCGTCCTAATTGAGGCTATGGTGCTTGGTATTAAGAGTTTGCTCTACTCAGCTAGCGTGTCTCTGGAGGAAGAAAAGGAGGAGATTTCGGGAAGAGCGCTCTGGGCTATGATTGCCGTTGCTTTGGTCTTGGCTATTGTCCTGTTCCTTATCGTCCCCCTTTTCCTTACCAGGTTAATTAATCCTTATATCACTTCATCCCTGGTATTCCATCTCATTGAGGGCTTTATCCGGCTAATTATTTTTATCGCTTACCTCAAGTTAATCGGACTAATACCTGATATCAAGCGAGTATTTACTTATCATGGTGCTGAGCACAAAGCGGTGAATGCCTACGAGGACGGTGTGCCAGTGGAAGTGGAAGCAGTCAGAAAATATAATACAGCTCATGTGCGCTGTGGCACCAGCTTCTTATTCGCCGTGTTGATTATAGCCATCGTGGTTTTTGCCCTGGTTGGGCGACCATCGCTCTGGTTAATGGTATTGTCACGAATTCTCCTTATCCCGGTCATTGCTGCCCTGGGCTATGAGGTCATCCATTTTGGCGCCAGGCATATTAAAAACAAACTAGTCAGGGCGGTCCTCGCTCCCGGGTTATGGCTCCAAGAATTGACTACCAAAGAACCTGATGATAGTCAGATAGAGATCGCCTTATCGGCATTAAGGAAGGCAGTAGAGATTGACCAGCTTGAGGAAGCGGCTCAGCCCTCCTCTTGATGGCTTGCCTCTATATCCTGTTTGGTTAGCTGCTGAAAGAAGCAAGTCTTGTTACCGGTGTGGCATACTGAACCGGTAGGTTGTGCCTTAACCAGGATAGTATCGCTATCACAGTCTTTCCATACCGAGCGCACCATGAGGCGGATGCCCGAGGTTTCTCCTTTGTGCCACAGTGCCTGTCGACTACGACTGTAAAACCAGACTTCACCGCTAGACAGAGTTCGGCGTAGTGCTTCCTCATTCATATAGCCTAACATCAGCACCTCGCCGGTATCCGCATCCTGAATTACTGCCGGGATAAGTCCCTTATCATTGAACTTCAAATTTTCTATCAATTTCATCCCCTTTTAGTACTTTATTTGGTGACCCCATCCCCCTTTATCCCCCTTCCCCTTGGTAAGGGGAAGGGGGAGGGGGTATAGAAGAGTGGCTTCGCCCCTCTTAGACGCCCCCAATTATCACTCCAGAATAGAAGCTTCACCTCTCTTAAACGCGCTGATAATCTAATGTCCCTCAAAGGAGAGGGAGAATTTGTTATGTAAGAGAGGTTCGCCTCCCTTTAACTCTCTTTTTAAAGATGCCCCTCTCACACCTGGCTAATGGTAGCTAGAGCCTGCTTCAGGTTAATGTCCCCGGTATAAAGTGCCTTGCCGACTATAGCCCCCTCAGCACCGAGCTTTTTCAGCACTCTAAGGTGATTCAATGATGAAATGCCACCAGAAGCAATGACCGGTAATTTGACAGTATCAATCAGTTCAGCGGTTGCGGCAAAGTTAGGCTCAGTGAGGGTGCCGTCACGAGTAATATCAGTGTAAATAAAACGCTTCACCCCAAGTCTTACCATAGACTTGGCGAAGTCTATCGCCTTTAGCTCCGTTTCCTGGCGCCAGCCATGTGTGGCAATATACCCCTCACGAGCATCAATGCTGACAATAATAGAGTCGCTGAACTTACGGCAGACTTCTTTAATCAGCCCGGGGTCTTCCACAGCAGCCGTGGTCAGAATGACACGCTCGATACCAGCCTTAAGCAATTCCTCTACTGTCTTCAGCTGGCGAATGCCGCCACCCAGTTGGGTAGGAATTAATACAGCACTGGCTATCTCTTTAATAATATTCAGATTGTGAAGTTCCCCGGAAGCGGCACCATCAAGGTCAACAATATGCAATCTTGGTGCTCCCAATGACTGCCACTTCAGGGCTACCTCTAACGGGTCATCGGAGAACACCGTTTCTTCATCATAGTCACCCTGATACAGGCGGACGCACTGACCACCTCTAAGGTCTATAGCTGGAATTATTTCTATCGCCCTTACCTCTCGTTTCTCTCTATTATAAAGCTATTATAAGTTAGTATTGGCGTGAAAACAATGCCCCAACTTATTGGAGATTGTTTATTGACCTCACCCCCTTTATCCCCCTCTCCTTAAAAGGAGAGGGGGAAAGAGATTTTAGAGAGGGGCTCCGCCCCTCTCTTATCTACACTCTCCCCTTCCCTTAGGATATATGGTGACCGCACCCCGTTTAATTTTTTATTTGGTAACCTCATCCCCCTTCCCCTTACTAAGGGGAAGGGGGAAGGAGAGAGAGGGACTTCGTCCCTCTAAAACTCCCTATAGGCATATTTAGAGGCTTCGCTTCTCTATGACATTCCTTTCAGTATTTTTCTCTTCAGGAAGAGAGGGCGAAGAGTAATTATTAGAGAACTTCACCCCTCAAACTCCCCCTGCACTGAGCTAATAGTATAAGGATGTTTAAGAGGGGCTGACGCCCCTCTTTCCAAAATCTCCCCCTCTAGTGTATT
>JBHIFE010000005.1:0-28031 GCA_046760985.1 Dehalococcoidales bacterium | reverse complement strand
CTTAGGGCGGCAGTTTTACAGACTGCTCCGATTAACCACTCCGGCACCCCTCCCAGTGCCACCTTCACTCACTACCAGCCTGAGGGGGGATTCGAACCCGCGACCTGCCGATTACAAGTCGGCTGCTCTGACCAACTGAGCTACTCAGGCACTATCTTTGTTAGCTTACGTATTATAAAAATCAATAAAATGAAAGTCAAGTTGACCGAGCCAGAATTGTTCAGAGTTGTATTTACCAGAAGTAATAGCGTTCCCTCCTCTTAAAGAAAGCGCCAGCAATAAGACCAAGAACCAAGCCGCCGAGGTGAGCCTGCCAGGCGATATACGGCATAAAAGAGAGGATAAGAAAACCACCAATTACGGCTAACCAGAGAGGAATAGGGACAGGTATGGGAAAGATAACAACCGGCAGCCTGGGCCTCATCACAGTAAGCGCCCCACCCAGAGCAAAGATAGCTCCCGAAGCACCAACCGCTATGGAAAAAGGTGGAGCCAGGAGTATAAAGAGGATATTACCCAATATACCACCGCCAAAGTAAACAATTAAAAACTTATTCTTCCCAACTAATCTATATAAGTAGGTGCCGAAGAAAAAAAGCGTCAGCATGTTAGCCAGGATATGCCACAAGCCAGCATGGATAAAGAGGTTGGTCACTATGGTCCAAGGACGAAGTAGGAAACTTGCTGGCTGTAACCCAAAGAGGAAGATAAGTTCATCAGCTATAGCCGTGGCTATGAATAGCAAGAAGTTCACTGCTATTAAAACCAATATGGGGCTTAAATTGAAACGTTGGTAGCGCCTATATCTCATTGCTTTTAGCCAATATTTCAGCGAATTATTTTTGCCGAGCCTGTTTACCTATATTACTGGATTTGAAGTAAAGTTTCTAGAGCCCCAAGGTAGCTCATACCCCCAATAATACCCTTATCTTGTCCTAAACAACGCTGAGCTTAAAATGCTAGAATATAGAGGCATGACTGATTACATTATTGAAGTAGAAAATCTAGTCAAAAGATTCGGTGACCTGGTTGCGGTAGACCACATTAGCTTCAGTGTGGCTCCCGGAGAAATCTTTGGCTTCTTAGGTCCAAATGGGGCGGGAAAGACGACCACCATCAACATTCTCTGTACCTTAGCTAAACCGACATCAGGGCGAGCCACCATTGATGGCTTGGATGTGGTGCGTCAGCAGAGCCAAGTGCGTCAGTCAATTGGCTTGGTTTTCCAGGACCCTAGTCTCGATGAACGGCTCAGCGGATTACAGAACCTGCGTTTTCACGCCTTGGTTTACGGCATACCTGCCTCAGTTCGGGAACAACGGATTGAGCAGATGCTCAGGATAATTGAGCTCTGGGACAAGCGCAACAGTAAAGTGCGTACCTATTCTGGAGGCATGAAGCGTCGCCTTGAGCTAGCCAGGGGGCTATTACACTACCCCAAAGTATTATTCCTTGACGAGCCCACACTAGGACTAGACCCACAAACGCGGAGCCGCATGTGGGAGTACATACTTGAACTGCGACGGCGTGAAGGAACCACCATTTTCCTGACCACCCACTATATGGATGAGGCTGAAAAAGCTGACCGCATTGCTATCATTGACTACGGAAAGCTCATCGCTATGGACACCCCAGAGAAGCTCAGGAAGATTGTGGGCAAGGATATCATCTCGGTGAGAACTGACGATAACGATAGAGCTGCTGAAGAGATTAGGCTTCGCTACCAAATTGAGACTAGGCGTGATAGTGATGGTCTCACCTTTGAGGTAACCAATGGAGAGGAATTTCTTCCCACCTTCATTAAGGAATTTGGCACCAAAATACTGGGTGTCAGCCTGCACCAGCCCAGCTTGGACGATGTCTTCCTCAAGCTCACCGGGCGAGAGATCCGGGAGGAGGAGATTAGTGATACCTTCAAGGCAATGGTTCGCCAGCATGGTCGCCGCCTGCGGCGCTAGGAGGTAAAAATGAATAACCTGCGTGGAGTCTATACTATCTGGTACCGTGATATCCTTCGCTTCTGGCACGATAAGATGCGTCTAATCGGGGCGATAACCTTTCCTCTTCTGTTTCTTTTCGTGTTTGGCAGCGGACTCAGTACCCGGATGGGCATCCTTAGCCCTGGCATCGATTTCACCCGATTCATCTTCCCCGGCATTGTTGGGATGACCGTGCTTATGACCTCATTTATGGCTGGGGTGTCTGTAGTCTGGGACCGAGAGTTTGGCTTCCTAAAGGAAGTGCTGGTAGCACCAATCAGTCGTGCCTCAGTAGCCATAGGAAAGACACTGGGTGCAGCCACAATAGCACTGCTCCAAGGGATACTCATCCTGTTATTCGCCCCCCTGATTGGCGTCTCCCTTTCCTTGTGGACAGTACTGGCACTGCTGCCGCTGATGTTTCTACTCGCTGTCTCCCTAGGCTCCTTGGGTGTCTTACTGGCTACCCGTATCAGGTCTATGGAGGCATTTCAGGCAACGATGCAAATGCTGATGTTCCCCATGGTATTCCTGTCCGGAGCTTTCTTCCCACTACAGGGGCTGCCAGCATGGATGAATGTCTTGGTGAAGATCAACCCGGCTACCTACGGCATTGCCCCAATCCGCCAGATAATGCTGGGAGCAACGGATTCTTCCTTTAGCATCAAACTGCTTGGACATACCTTGTCAGTCTGGAATGATATTACTATACTGGCAATATTCGGGGCAGCCATGATTCTGCTGGCTATATGGTCTTTCAGCTATCAGGAGTAACTGAGCTTGACTTCCTGCCCCGATAAAAGTGATAATGAGGAGTGGCTAGCCAAATCATTCCCCGATAGCTCAATGGTAGAGCGGGCGGCTGTTAACCGCTAGGTTGTAGGTTCGAGCCCTACTCGGGGAGCCAATTCCACATTTGGTTCCCCCTTTCCAATTGGGTCTATAACCTCATATTTATGCCAAGAGATAATCCCCCTCTTAACAGGACTTTAGGTGCATAATTGTGCTATCCTAAAGATGAGAATGAGAGAAACGAAGGTAACTCAGATACGTAAACGAGATGGCACTATTGTCCCCTTTACGCCAGACAAGATTGAACGGGCAATCTACAAAGCACTAATGGCTACTAAAACCGGTGGCAAGAAACTTGCTGCCGACCTCACCCAGCGAGTGCTGGAAATCGTGGAGAATAGGTTTGCTCAAAGCACTCCCGGTGTGGAGGATGTGCAGGATATCGTGGAAGAAGTATTGATGACCCGGGGCTATCCCAATGTAGCCAGAGCCTACATCCTCTATCGCCAGCAGCGAGCTGATGTGCGCCGACTCAAGAAAGTGATCGGCGTCCGCGATGACCTTAAACTCAGCGCCAATGCCCTCAAGGTGCTGGAGCGACGCTATCTACTGCGGGATGAAGAAGGCAACATAATCGAAACACCAAGAGAATTATTCCAAAGAGTCGCCCATGTTATTGCTGCTGCGGAAACCAACTTTGACCCAGCTGCTGATACTAAAGAACTCGAGCAGGCGTTCTTTAACTTAATGAGTAACCTTGAATTCCTGCCCAATACTCCCACCCTGATGAATGCTGGCGCTCCGCTGGGTCAACTATCAGCTTGTTTTGTTCTCCCCGTAGAAGATTCAATTGTTGATATCTTTGAAAGTCTCAAGAACATGGCAATAATACACCAGTCAGGAGGTGGCACCGGCTTTTCTTTCAGCCATCTCAGACCCAAGGGAGATATGGTTCGCTCCACCATGGGTGTCGCCTCGGGACCGGTCTCCTTCATGAAGATCTTTGATGCTGCCACCGGGGTTATGAAACAGGGAGGCAAGCGCCGCGGTGCCAATATGGGCATTCTAAATGCTGACCACCCTGACATAGTAGAATTTGTGCTGGCAAAAAGTGACGAGACTACCCTGTCAAATTTCAACATCTCAGTAGCCGCAACTGACGAATTCATGGAGGCGGTATCACGAGGCAGAAAGTGGCGGCTTATCAACCCACGAACAGGAAAAGAAGTGCGCTCTATCAACGCCCGCGAACTCTTTGACATGATAGTTCATAATGCCTGGAGAACCGGCGACCCTGGCTTGGTCTTCTTGGATGAAATTAACCGCCATAATCCAACGCCACATTTGGGCCGACTGGAGGCAACCAACCCCTGTGGAGAATTGCCTCTGCTTCCTTACGAAAGCTGCAATCTGGGGTCAATCAATCTGGCTCAGATGGTCTCAGACGGAAAAATTGATTGGGCGAAACTAGGTCGGGTGGTTAACCTTGCCGTGCATTTTCTTGACAACGTCATTGAAGCCAATATATTCCCTCTTCCCGCCATTGAGCAAATAACCAAAAAAGGAAATCGAAAAATCGGGCTAGGGGTGATGGGTTTTGCCGATGCTCTGGTCAAGATGGGTATTCCTTACAACTCGGAAGCCGGGTTAGCAACCGCCGAGCGCATCATCAAGTTCATCTCCGAGCAAGCCCGTCAAGCCTCGGCTGGGCTCGCTGCCAAGCGAGGTGTTTTCCCTAACTTTCCCAAGAGTGTCTATAAACGACCCGGCGGACTCAGGCTACGAAATGCCACGGTTCTTTCCATTGCCCCGACCGGAACCATAAGCATCATCGCTGGTTGCTCCAGTGGCATTGAGCCACTATTTGCTTTAGCCTTTGTCCGCAACATCATGGAAGGAACCAGGCTCTTGGAAATAAATCCCGTGTTTGAACAGGTGGCTCGCCAGCGGGGCTTCTTCTCCCCCGAGTTGATGGAACAGGTGGCACAACGAGGTACACTGCGGGGAATTAAAGGAATCCCCGAAGATGTCCGCCGGTTGTTTGTTACCGACTGGGATATAGCCCCAGAATGGCACGTCAGGATGCAGGCAGTGTTCCAGAAATATACCGATAATTCGGTATCCAAAACGATAAATCTACCAGCCGAAGCCACGCCCGAGACTATCCAGCAAGTCTATACCCATGCCCATGAACTGAAATGCAAAGGTATAACCATATATCGCTATGGTAGTAAGAAACACCAAGTGCTTACCCTAGCTGGTCACATACCGGAGACAGCAGTTGAGCCGGTAACCTATGTAACTGTTGACTCCGAATATGCCGGGGGCTGCCCCTATAGAACCTGCCCCTTCTGAGCTGTCATAGAGCCTACCCTAATATCACCTTGGGTAGCAATATCGCCCTCTATAATTTTGCTGTGCCCCGGCATTAACCCCGCAAAAGTAAAGTTATTAAAGGAACGACGCTGCCAAGATGATGGTGACTCTGTCTATTGTAAAAAATACAGCTATCCTCTATAGTTAGATAGCTTAGAGATGGAAAGTAAAAGCCCGTCAGGGAATACCATAACCTTCCTGGGAACGGCTGGTGCCCGATTCATGGTAACCAAACAGCTTACCGCTTCTGGCGGCTTGTGGTTGAACTTAAATGGCACTGAAATACTTGTTGACCCCGGTCCCGGCACCATAGTTCAGTCCACCAAGAGAAAACTCAGGGGCGAGAAGCTCAGTGCTATCATTGTATCACACCGCCACTTGGACCATTCAGCAGATGTCAATATTATGGTTGAGGCGATGACTCAAGGCGGATTTAAGCGGCACGGTTGTCTATTCGCTCCAGCTGATGCCCTGGAGAGTGACCCCGTTATTCTCTCCTATCTCAAAAATTACCTTGAGTGCATTAAGATATTAAAGGAAGGAAAATCTTATTCTGTAGGTAATGTCTCCTTTACCACCCCGGTCCGGCACATACACCCGGTAGAGACTTATGGCATGCTCTTTAACGCTGCCGGGCATACTTTCGCCTATATTACTGACAGCCGTTATTTTGATGGTTTGTGTCATAGTTATGGCAGTGAACTCCTGATTATAAATGTAGTCCTTCTGGAAGCCAAGCAGCACGTTGACCACCTATCGCTGCCAGATGCTGAGCACATTATTACCGAATTAAAGCCCAAGATAGCCATTTTGACCCATTTTGGTATGAATATGTGGCGGGCAAGACCGTGGGAGATAGCCCAGAGACTGTCTCAGCAGACCGGGATAAAGGTACTCTCCGCCCGTGACGGCATGAGATTTGACCTGTCACAGCTGGATGATTACTAGCTAGCCGGAACTTGATATGAAGTACTTACCGCTTAAGATATGGCTCCTAGTGACCATTACGCTGGCTCTCAGCGCAACAATTATCCGTCTTGCCTGGGAGATTGCCTACAGCCCTCCAGTGACTAGCTTAGTCATTATAATCTTAGTCATGCTGGGACTCATTGGTATCTATGTCCTTTTCATCTACTTCACTATCAAGCCAAATCTGGGAAAGCTGAAAAGCCTACCGGTTGTAATACCGGTTACCGTAATGGCTACAGTTGGTCTGGCTAGTGGCATCGCACACTTCACCCGCTATGTCCCTTCACCTCTAGCCACCGAACCACTTAGCATAGTAATAGCTACCCTTTTCCTTCTCGCTGGTGCTAGTGCTTATTTTCTGCTACTCTGGATCATGTGGTCTATTTGGAAATCTAGATTATGAACCGGGAAAGATTTGAGTGGCTAGTAGCCAAAGCAGTTGATAGCCTGCCTGATGAGTTTCGCACCAAGCTGGAAAACATTGATGTAGTGGTGGAGGACCACCCAGATTCTAGTCAAATAGCTGAGGCAGGATTAAAGCGTGGCGAAACTCTGTTAGGTCTTTATCAAGGCGTGCCTCTAACCAAGCGGGGCAGACACTACGGAATGGTAGTGCCAGACAAGATAACTATCTTTCAGAAGCCAATAGAAGCCAAATGTAGATATGACGCCGAGATTATGACCGAGATACGAAGTGTAGTACTGCACGAAATAGCCCATCACTTCGGCATCAGTGATGTCCGTCTAAGACAGTTAGAAAGGAAAAAGGATTAACTTGTTTGCATTCCATTTGTAGAATGTGTTTATTAGCCACAGAGAGATAGAAAAAGCAAAAGGTGTAATTCTTTCTCCATTGCTGGTAAAATTATACTATATAAGCTATCTTATTAAGGCAACTGGTTAGGGGAGGGATATTATGTCCAGACTGGAATCAACCAAAAGGTTATTACGCCGCTGGTTTAGCTCTATTCCCTTTTTCGTTGTGCTTGGTCTGATTCTGGGAGGCTTGATTTCGGTTCCAGTGATACCCAAGCCAAATATCGGCATCATAACCATTTCAGGTGCTATTCTCGGCCAAAACTATACTGATAATATCCTAAATGAGCTGGAATATGCCCGGGAGAATAACCGCATAAAGGCAGTTGTATTACGGGTAAATAGTATTGGTGGTGGAGCCAGTTCCACTGAGCAGATATATTTGGATTTACTTCGCTTGAGACAGCAGAAACCAGTGGTGGTATCTATCGGACCAATTGCCCTTAGCGGTGGCTATTATATTGCCATAGCGTCAAACTTTATCTATGCCGAGCCCACCTCTCTGATTGGTAGCATCGGCGCTTGGGTTAGCCTACCTCGCCCTGAAGAACTAGACGAGGATATTGCCACCACCGGACCATTTAAGGCTACCGGTGGCTCAAGGCGAAAAATCACCGGTCACCTGGAAATGGTAAGGCAGGAATTTGTTGATGCGGTCATGTCACAAAGGGGAGACCGACTGAAACTATCCGAGGAGGAACTCTCCCGAGGGGAAATCCATTTGGGTGTTGAAAGCCTTAAATTCGGTCTTATTGATGAGATAGGCACCAGAACCGCTGCTATTAAAAAAGCAGCAGCTCTAGCCGGTCTCCGGAATTATGAAGTGGTAGAACTTGAGATTACCGGGCAGTCATTATTTCGGGTTTTTGGACCTTCTGATCTGGCGGCTTTGAAAGCACAAACTGGTTTGATACCCAAATACTACTACCTATACTTTGAATCGAGGTGAATTGGTGATTAAAAGGATAGCTATTGTCATTGCCGGGATAGTCGTTGTCGTGCTGGCAAGAGGGTTTTTCTATTATAGCGGTTTCTATAGTCCTCCTCCTAGCCAAGTGCCCAGCTATGAACATATTGAGGTTCCGCCAGCACCCCTAGCTGAGTTTTCCGAGAATGTTTCAGATAATATATCCCGGACTGTCCTTATTGATTTGGCTCACGATAACAACTTTGAGACAAAGGAACTCAACGTTCTGATGTTACGACTTATTTCCCGAGACTTAACCATCAAATTCTTCGGTGTGGAGGATGACTTAGAAGTGGAGCTTCTCGGCGAGAAGGAAGAAGAGGAAGAAGTTGAACCAGAAGAGGAGGTCTTGGAGGAAGAAGAGATTGACCAGAAAGAAGAGCCTTTAAGTGAGGAGGGAGATACCGAAGAAGTTGCTCTAGAAAAAGAGGAGGAGGAAGAGGAGAAAAAAGAAGAGCCCCCGGCAAACATCTTCGTCATAATTTCTCCTCAAGAAGAATTCTCCAAGGAGGAGAAGAAGACTGTAGAAGAATTTGTCAATAATGGCGGCAAGCTGCTACTAATCGCTGACCCAACCAGAGAGAGTAAGATTAACAGCATATCCCTTGAGTATGGACTGATATTTGAACCTGACTACCTGTATAACCTGAAAGAAAATGAAATCAACTATAAAAATATATTCATTACTGAATTTAAGGAAAATGAGATAACCAAGGGGCTGGAAAAGATAGCCCTTTATGTTGCTGGCTCTATCTCTTCGGCTGACGATGGTATCGCTTTTGTTGACCAAGATACCTTTTCCTCAGTGATTGAGTCAAGAAAGCAGCTATCCCCTATAGCCTTAACTCAAGAAGGCAAGGTTCTGGCGGTTTACGACCTTACCTTTATGACTGAGCCTTATAATGGTACTCTAGACAATAACCAGCTTATAGCCAACATAGCCGATTGGCTCGCCACCCCCGCTGAGGAGGAAGTGGAAGTGGAAGCAGCCGAAAAGGGCTAGCTGCAGAAACTAGCCTACCATTTTCCTAGGTACTTTTTTCTTAGAGCCCTACTAACCAATTGGCAACTTTTTCGTTATACAATATATAAAGACTAAATTTAAGTGCGAGGTGAATCATGAGAAGAGCAGTTAAAAGTTTAGCAACCCTAGTTACAGCCTTACTCTTGGTATTTACTGCGGCATGTATCCCGGCTCCGGCAGAGATTACCCCAGCCCCTGCGCCCGCCCCAGAGCCAACACCTGCCCCTGAAACGACACCTGCTCCTGCTCCTATGCCTACAGTGAACTGGGGCACCCTTGAAATTCGTGTTACCGACCCGCCACCAGCAGATGTAGATAGTGCCATTGTTTACCTAACCAATATAGAGGTTCATCAAGTATCGGATAACGCAGGCTGGATACCTATAATTGGGGCTCCCCCAAGCTTTGACCTGATGGACGTTATCGGGGTAGAACAGGTTCTTGGCAGCGCCAATGTGACGGCGGGAAGCTTCACCCAGATACGCATGGATGTAGACAGAGTGGAAGTAGTAACCACTGCCGGGGACAACATTACCGCCGAAGTTCCCAGTGGCAAGCTGAGAATCGTCAGACCATTCAATGTTGGAGCTGGTACAATCACTGTCCTCACCCTGGATTTTGACGGGGAAAAATCTCTTATTCTCCCAGGAAAAGATATAGCTACCGGTAGAGAAAGGGCTCTATTCAAACCCGTGGTTCGTTTGAAAGTAGGACATTCAAGCCCACCATCGGACGGCGGGGAACTTTCAATAGAGTATGAAGAGGAGGAGGTAGAAGTAGAGGGAGAAATAGAAGAAGAGGGTGAGGAAGAAGGAGAAGAAATAGAAACTGAAGCCCCAGAAGCTTTAGAGATTACCATTACCAGCCTGCCTAATGGTCAGGTAGGGGAAAACTACACTGCCACACTAGAGGCTACAGGAGGCACCGAGCCTTACACCTGGAGTATCTCAGACGGCAGCTTGCCTGACGGGTTGACTCTTGATTCTGATACCGGGGTTATCTCCGGGACTCCCACCACTGAAGGAGACTACGAATTCACCGTTCGGGTTGAGGACAGCTCAGACCCAGTGCTAAGTGACACCGAGGAGTTCAGCATCCATATAGAAATCAGCCCTTGAGCATCTGTATTACGTCACTACTGGAGCAAACAGTTCACTTGGAAGAGAGGCCAGATTGAAGACCTCTCTTCCCTTTGCTCCCGTTCAGTTTACCATCTTTAATAGAGATCAGTCCCTTGACTTTTTCTAGCTGATACGGTTTATAATTTATCTATGATGACCCAGGGAAGGAGCGTAAAGAGATGAAAAAGCTATTGGTAGCATTACTGGTAGTAGCACTGGTGGTCACATCATCAGTAGCGGTGGCGACTGCCAAACCAGATAAGCCAACACGCCCGGAAAAATTAGACCAGGTTATCTTTGTCCATCCAGTAGCACCTGATAAACCAGGCAAGCCGGATAAGCCGCCGGGAAAGCCCCCCAAAGATGAAGAACCCCAAAAAGATAATACCTACTTTGAGTTATGGGGCGGTTATCTAGTTGACACTGCCGAATACTATATTAACCCCAATGTCATTTTGACCACTGGAGGAGACCCGGTTGCCGCAGTAAACAATGCTGCCGATGCTTGGGATGTGGTAACTACCGACGAACTATTTAACTACGCCGGCACAACCATAAAAAACTGGTATGCAGAAGACGAGGAGAACACGGTATCCTGGGTTAAGTTCATACCCCGTGATTACATTGCCATAGCAGTGATGTGGTATGACCAAGATATGGTAATCTGGGAGTTTGACATCGTCTTCAATGCCTTCCACAATTGGGGCATTGACCCAGTTAAAAGGGACAGGTCCTTTGACATTCAGAACATCGCCACGCACGAGTTTGGTCATCCAGTGGGCTTAGATGACCTGTATGATGAGATATATAGTGAGCTCACCATGTATGGCTATTCAAAGACTGGTGAGACTCAAAAGCGCTCTCTGGAGGAAGGCGATATTGCCGGCGCTCAGTCCCTCTACGGAGCACCGTAAAACGAGATAAGCACTAAGGCTAATTATAGACAGACCGGGCAGGACGATAATTATTTTTTAAGAGTCCTGCCCGGTCACTGTTTATGGTCAGGACGACTGTTCATACCTAGAGCTTCTTGACCATGTAATCTTCTTGTGAATTGTAGCCAAACTCAGAGCGATAGTATTCTTTAGCGCCAGTACCACTCAAAACCACTATCTGCTGCGCTTGAAACTCCTCATCAGCTATCCGCTCGGCTTCCTGGAGTAACGCCTTGCCCAAACCCTTGTGCTGGGCAGCCTCTGGTTTCTGCTCGTCAAGGGGAACCTCTGGACCAAACACATGTAGCTCTCTGATTAAGGCTAAATTCCCATTAAGTTCCCCCTGTAGTGCCGGTATCGGGTTAGACTGGATTCTCATCCGCAGTAAGCCAAAAAGTGTTTCTTTTTCATCCTCAAAGGATAGGAAAATCTCTCTGCCACCAGAAGCTTCATAGTCCATTCTTACTAGATGAGGCTCACTTATTTCCCAGCCATCCCGTGCCCGGTGCCCATACTCCCGACACCTGATGCACTTACATTCAACTGCTTTCTGCTTCATTCGCTGTCTGACCATACCCCGGAGTGACTCTTTGCAACCAGCGGTTATAAACTTAGCCGGAATATCCCGCAGCACCCTTGAAATTCTGACATACTTGGGCACAATAGACTTAATCTCAACCAGTAGATTAACCATAGTAGCGACATCGTAGGGCTGGTAGCGCTCATTCCGATACCATTTCTCCAGCTCAGTGCCCACCACCACCATAGTCGGATATAGCTTCAAGCCATCCGGTCTAAAGCTGTCATCATCAAATAGTTTTCTGGATAGCTCTAAATCTTCTTCTGGGGTTGAGCCGGGCAATCCTGGCATCCAGTGATAGTGCACCTTAAAGCCATGCTCCCGGAGCAACGTGGTGGCTTTAACTACATCCTCCACCTTGTGCCCCCTTCTCACCAGCCGGTAGATTTCATCATTTAAGGTCTGCACCCCAAGCTCGACCCTGGTGGTGCCAAACTCAAGCATCCGGTCTATTTGTTCCTGACCACACCAATCAGGTCTGGTCTCAATGCACAGCCCGGTGCAGCGATGTTTAGCCGCCTCGTTGAGCCGCTTTGCCTCTTCCAGAGTCATGGATTCCACGCCATTCAGGGCATCATAGCAATCTTTGATAAATTGGTATTGATACTCCTCGGGGTGAGCCAGAAAGGTGCCGCCCATTACTATCAGCTCAACCTTATCGGTGGGGTGCCCCATTTCAGATAGAATTTTCAGCCTTAGCTTGACCTGCTGCTTAGCATCATAGTCGCACCTTTTCGCCCGTAGCACTGCCGGCGACTCCGGAGTGTAGCTCTGTGGCGCATCCGAGTAAGTAGGGCAATACAAGCATTGCCCTGGACACTTCATCGGTAGGGTCATAACCGCTACCGGGGTAACCCCAGATATAGTCCTTGCAAATTTCTTCATATTATCCCTACTATTAGTATATTCAGTTTAGCAGATTTCAGTCTGGGATAAAAATCGTCTCATCTTAGATAATATTGGGGAGTTTAAGAGGGACGAAGCCCCTCTTTATGAAAATCTTCCTCTTCCCCTCAAGGGGAAGGGGATAAAGGGGATAGGGTGTCTATAGACGTATTTAATCAGATAGCCCCGAGCTGGTATAACTTCAGGCACTGGTCTATATTTCGCAAGGAACTGGAAGCATTGACACAGCGCTGGCGACAGGGCAGGTTGCTTAATGTTGGTTGTGCTCATGGTCCCGACTTCTTACCCTTCAAGCAGGGCTTTGAGCTATACGGCGTGGATTTTTCTGCAGAAATGCTGAAGTTCGCCCGAAGATATTCTGCAAAGTTCAATTTTATCGTAAACCTGTCGCTGGCTGATGTCCGCCACCTTCCTTACCCTGATGAAACCTTCAACTGGGCAATCTCAGTAGCCACCTACCACCATATAAAGGGTAAGGAGGAGAGATTAAGGTCATTACAGGAATTGAAGCGAATATTAAAGCCCGGTGGTGAAGCCTTTATTACCGTATGGAATCACTGGCAACCCAGGTTCTGGTTACATCGTAAAGAGATAGCCGTACCGTGGCGAACCAAGGGTAAGACCCTGTATCGCTACTACTATCTGTTTTCTTACCCTGAACTGGAGAAGCTGGTAAAGAAGGCTGGCTTTGAGGTGCTAAAATCCTCCCCGGAAAGCACCTACCGCTACCCGATAAAGTTCTTTTCTCGGAATATATGTCTTCTAATAAAGAAAAGGTGATGAGAGCCCCTTTATTCCAGCATCTGCCTTAAATTCATGACCACCACAGAGAGGACAAGACCAACCACCCCGAATCCAAAATAAGCCGACATTGTTGGCAATTCCGGTGTTCCTAGAATCCCGGCACTAGCTCCGACAACACGAACAAATCCCCCGAGTAATGTCACGCTACCAAAGATAAACAGCACCCAAACTATTATTGAGGCTAGGGCTTTGAAAATAGGTGGCATTTTCTCCCTCCTTAATTTTGTGTGACATTTTTAACCACGTTACGGCGTTGGTTGTCAAGTCTCATGTCTCTATGGGCTAAATTGACAAAGTTACTACTCAAAGCTATGATGAGCCTAACTGCCAAAATAAGGAGAATTCATGAAGCAAAAAAGGAGGCTTCCGCCAATGCTTATTCCAACCATAATACTCGGGGTACTGGCTGTTATCCTTATTTTCCTTAGCTATCAGAGGGGGGTACATATCCAAGGATTAAAGGCATCAGGGAATATGCTGCTTCAGATTATCCCTTTGCTGATTTTCGCCTTAATAATAGCTGGTATGGTTCAATTTCTCATTCCGCGTGAAATAATTTCCAAGTGGGTAGGCGTAGAATCTGGTTTCCGAGGCATCTTAATTGGCACAGCAATGGGTAGCATTGCACCCGGCGGTCCATATGTTAGCTTACCCGTCGCCGCCGGACTACTGCGTATGGGAGCCAATGTTGGCACTATGGTAGCCTTTTTAACTGCATGGTCACTATTGGCGTTTAGTCGCATGCCACTGGAAATAGGTATAATGGGCTGGAAATTCGTCCTGATTCGTCTGGGATGTACCTTTTTCTTCCCACCAATTGCCGGACTAATTGCCAATACCTTCTTTTCTCGTATTGAGGTTGTTTAATTAACATGAAATGATTGCTAACTAAAAAGAAAGGAGGATATTATGCCAGTAGTTATCGTTGAAATGCATGAGGGACGCACTGTTGAGCAAAAGAAACAGCTTGCCGAGAGTATAACTTCCTCATTTGTTAAAATTGGAGTCCCCCCAGAAGCAGTGCACATCATTATAAAGGATAACCCGAAACACAACTGGGCGAGTGGAGGAAAGCTGGCTTCAGAATAGCTACTAACTGGCTTGCCTCGCCACTCACCACGATGCTAGAATAAGAGACAACACATACAATACGGGCCGCTAGCTCAACTGGCAGAGCAGCTGACTCTTAATCAGCCGGTTGGAGGTTCGAGTCCTCCGCGGCTCACGAACGATTTCGGGAAAGCATAGATTAGCGTTACGATAATGGCAATGATTTGCCGGGTGCAATACTTCAAGAGAAGATTATTTCCGCTTCTCCCGTCCTTATTCTCTCCGTAGCCTCCTCCATTCCCGAAATTAGCTCACGAGCTGTTTCCGTCCTGCCTACGGTTTGAAGAGCTACCCGGTTTACTGCCTTTTCCGCTACGGTGAGCTGTTGCAAAAAAGCTTGATAATTATCTCGCGTCTGGTAGGCATTTTTTACCAGAGACCTATAACTCTTGCCTTCCGCCTCAAGCAGCTTAAGATAATGGTCAAGGAGCAGGTTTATCTCATACATTTGCTTTACACGTATTTTCTCAGAATAAATCCCCCTAGTATCAGAGGCGAGTATGCCGCTGGTCTTATCATTAATCCGGGCTATCGCATCTTGTCGTGGTAAACCTTCCTTCACAATATCAACAGCAGCCTCAAGAGCTAGCTTCTTGGTAAACAGAAAATTCAACACAAAAGCTTCGCTGGCTCTCTTGTACCTTAGGAAATTAAAAAGGAAAACGAAGGGAATCATAAATACCCATACTGTTACATCTGGCATTTTCACTACTCTTTTGGCTACAGCTTTAGCCAGTCTCCGTTCCTCAGCAAGAACAATGTTATATTTCGTATCTACAACCGTTGGCAGAATTCTTCTCATTGTCCCCTACCTTGCCTCTGAGAAAAGTTTGCTCAGTCCCTTTCTCCTCATTTCATCTATTATTGTCTGTTTCATCGACATTGACTGCCAAACCTCTTCCGCCTCACCCAGTGTCCCTATAACGGCACGGTCTATCTCTCTTTCAGCTGAGGTAAGCTGTTGCAAGAAAGTTGCAAAGTGCTGCTGAGTTTTATAAGCATTCTTCACCAGGGATGGGTAACTATCGCCTTCAGCCTTAAGCAGTTTAGCATAATGGTCAAGGAGCAGATTTACTTCTGCCATTTGCCCCTGGTGTGTCCTCCAAGAGTAGAGTTTTTGAGAGACGAGCCTGTCTTTAGTTTTGCTCTCAATCTCGGCAAGCTGGCTTTGTCTATCTTCGCCTTTGCTTATGGCAACAGCAGCGTCAAGAGCCAGCTTTCTGGTAAACAGAAAATTCCTAGCGAATATCTCGGTTTCTCTTCTCATTCGGAGAAAATCAAAGACAAACACAAATGGCATCAAGAAGTGCCATATCGTCAAGGGTTTCCTTACCATTACTCCCATAGCAACAGCCTTGGCAAACGACTCCTCATAGGAGAGAATAATGCCATACTTTGTCTGCATAGCCAACCCCCACCGTCCCCGACTTAGAAATGATAAACCAGCTTTTCTCCAGTGTCAATCAGCTTTGAAGTGGCGTTATATAGGGGTGAGTTCAACTTGTGGTATAATGTGACCAGAGTATCATGGAGGTTATTCTGAACCGTGGCACTACCCCAGATTGTGCAAGTTGAAGTAACCTCGGCGTGCCAGCTGCGTTGCGTTTTCTGTCCCCGTACCGTACTAGCTGATCACTGGGTCACAGCTCACTTGCCTTGGGAAATGTTCTCTTCGCTATTCCCCTTTCTCCGACGCACCAAGCTGGTGCATCTGCAAGGGTGGGGGGAACCGCTACTTCATCCCCGTCTATGGGATATGGCAGCAGCTATTAAAGAAAGGCATGGACGGGTGAGTCTGACTACCAATGCTGTGCTTCTTGACCGGGCAGCAAGCCAAGAGGCGTGTCGGATAGGCTTTGACTTAATAGCAATTTCAGTGGCTGGGGCTCAAGCGGCAACCAATGATTCTCTCCGGCTTGGCTCTCACCTTGACCAGATTTGTGCCAATATCTCCTATCTGTGCCAGCTTAAGCCTCGCCCAAAGGTAAATCTGGTGATGCAGATGATGAAGCCCAACTTGGAGGAACTGCCGGAACTGGTGACTTTAGCTGCCAGATTGGGAGTAGATGGAGTGGTAGCCCCGAATCTAGATTACACCCCTACTGCTGAAGTAGACGCCCTCAGAGCCTTTGATTATTCCCCCGACCCCCGTCACCTTGAGCTGACTGAGGAAGCAAAAAGAAGGGGCAAAGAGTTGGGGGTAAAGGTACATATATGTCCTCTCCGACCCAGCAATGATGTCCTGATGTGCGATGCTGATCCGGTGCACAATGTCTGGATTTCGGTACGGGGAGAAGTGACACCTTGTCCCTACCTTACCCTTCCTTGCCAGGGCGATTTCCCCAGGCTTTTCTGGGGAGAATGCCAGTATCTATCTCACTTTAGCTTCGGTAAGGTTACCGAAGGGCTCGACCGGGTGTTTAATGGACAAGCGGCTCACTCTTTCCGAGAAGCTTTTGCCCGCCGCTTACAGACGAACATATTTGATACCATGACTGCCGTCGCACTCTCAGCCATGCCCAGAGTGCGCAGCACTTCAGGTGCCTTCTTGGAACCTTTAGCCAAGACGACTTCCCTGCAGAAGTCTACTGCATTACTACTCCCCCATGACCTCTGCCGTAACTGCTACAAGTTCTACGGACTCTGAGGCAAATAAAAAAGGAGGGGGATCTTTTGGAGACCCCCCTCCTCCTCTTTCTTTAACATCAGTCTGGGAGGATTGGTGGGGTGAAGAGCGCTCCTGACCAGAGGAGCCAGACTACCCCCAGCGTCCAGAAGGCGTTGAATATCTGGGCAACCCAGTAAGCGATAGCCGGTCTGCCGCCGCCAACCGTAACCAAGTCCATAAATCTGGTTTCCAATCCGATGCAGACAAAACACAGGGCGAAGAACCAGCTACGATAAGACTTCAGCAGTTTGGAGATTGCACTCGCCTCTTCTCCGCCCATGATTGGGACGACAAAGAAGGTGATAACTAATGAGGCGACGACGAAGCCGACGATGAACTTGGGGAACCGCCACCAGACTTCGGCAATGGAAGGTCTTGGCGCACCCGGTACCCGGTCCAGGCTAAAAGTAGCCCAGATAGCTAGGAAAAAGGCGGCGAAGCCGATGAGGACATTCTGCGCCATCTTGACCAGAGCGGCTGCCTCCAGCGATGCCTTGGTGCCGATTACCTCCCCGGCGGCTACCACCGCTCCGGTATTGTCAATAACCCCGCCGACCCAGGCACCAGCCATATTTGTCGGCAGACCAATGCCCCTAGCAATGGGAGGCATAACTATAATCAGTATTACGGCACAAATCATCAGCCAGGCGATGATGTAGCTGACTTCCTTTGCGTCTCCACGGACGGCTCCGCCAGCAGCAATTGATGCCGAAACGCCGCAGATGGAGACGCCGGTGGCGATTACGCTGGAGAATTTTTCCGATATGCCGAACCGCCTTGACAGCCAGTAGGCAAAGAACCAGACTGCGCCCACCACCAGGAGAGCCTGCCCCATGCCAACGCCACCCGCCTTGATTACCACCCAGAAACTGATGGTCGCTCCCATGGCAACCAGACCGATTTTGATAAAGAACTCCGTCATCGCCCCGGCTCTCAGCCACTTCGGGACGCCAACCGTATTGCTGATAATCAAGCCAAAAGCCAGCGCCCAGAGGACATAGGGTATTCCCCAGTATTTAATAGTCTCCTGCTTGGCTATGAACATAGCCAGGAAAGCTAGCAAGAAGATTACAATAAAGCCGGGAATATAGAGTTTGATGTCCCTCTTCATGAAGGCAGCACCAATGAGCGTTAGCACAAGGGCGAAGGCCAAGACGATAAGGGTAGTCCACACCGTGTCAATCCCTTTGGGGAACATTTCAGCGGCGGTTGTCCATGTGCCAATTTTGGGCCAATGTGGAGCTATCCCGACAATGGCTAATATCAAAACGAACCAGCCAATCCAGCAAGCCCACCAATCTTCTACCCGCCACAGGGATGACCAGTCAATACCCTTTTTTTCTACCACAGCATCCCTCCTTTCCTGGGATTAATCAATAGCAGCTACTTGACTGCTATTACAACTGACACTTTACCTTCTGGTGACATCACCTCCTTTTCTCTAGATTTTGGCTTCCAATACCTTTGCTCGACCTTATACAAAAACATCACTGTTTTGGTTGTATTTGGCTGTATTATTATGTTACTAATAATACGCCCTGTCAATACTTTTTAGGGCATTTTTCTCAAAAGTCTAAGTTATTTTTTCCTAAAATTTACTATACTAAACTCTAAATTCCCCTACCTTTTAATGCCCCACCGCAAATACATTTTTGCCATTTTTTAGGGACTTCTGATATAATCATCAGGCTTATTGTACATAAGGACGGGGGCTGGGAAAGTGCCTTTTGTTGAAGTGGAGAAAGGCAAACTCTACTACGAAATTAGCGGGGAGGGACCTTGGCTGGTGCTTATTCACGGTGCTTGGGCTACCCACGAATGGTGGCGTTGCCAAGTCCCGGAACTATCACGGAGTTACCGCGTCTTATCATTGGATGTCAGAGGTCATGGGCAGTCTAGCCCACTTGAAGCACCAGACTCGGTTGATAACTTCACCAGAGACCTTGAGGCTGTTCTCCAAAAAGTAGGAGCGGATGAGGTAGCTTTAATTGGCTGGTCAATGGGCGGCATCATCTCCATGCAGTATTACTTAAATAATCCAGCCAAAGTAAAAGCCTTAGTATTGATTGCCACCAGAGGTCACCGCAATCCCAGGCTGAAATTAAGGCTCTGGTTACAACAGATACAAACTCGCCTCAGCCTCATGATGGACTTTGCCGACTACAAGGAAGTTATTTACCGGGACCAGGTGGAGAAAGAAGTAAGAAGTATGCTATCACCGGCAACACCACCGGAAGCCATTAATTGGATAATGACTGACCTGGCTAATAACCCGAGGAAAAACTTCTTTGAAGTTGCCAAAAGCCTATGGGACTGGGAAGCGGGAGACAGATTGACCACATTTAACGTACCAACCTTGATAATGGTAGGTAAGGAAGACGGTAGGACCCCACCTCACTATTCCCGACTTCTTCATGAAAAGATACCAAATTCAAAACTGGTGGTGCTGGAAAACTGTGGTCACTATCTCCTCTTGGAGCGCCCTGATATAGTCAATGCTGAAATTATAAGCTTCTTGAAGGACACTGGCTATTAGAGTTTTTCCAGAAGACCTTCCATTCGCTCAGGTTGCCTACGGAGTAAGCAGGAAGTGTAGGGAAGAAATGGAGTTGCTCCCCACTTTTCTTTGAAGTGACTGACGCCAGGATGGATGCCCAATCCCAGATTGATAGCTTTCTTGCCTTCCTCTTGGGCTAAGCCGACCATTTTATGGAAAAGCAGGTCAGAAGCACCGGGGACTTTTTCCTTGGTAGAACGAAAATTGAAAAGGTAGAAGGCGTATTCGGCAGCTCCCAAATCTATAACATTGAAAGCAACTAAGACCCCATTCTGGCGTCTTGCTTCAAGAAGTCTAGCCGTCTCTGAACGAGCCAAATAGTGTGGCATCCCCTCAAAAACGAGCCTTTGCTGCTGAGTGAGCTTGTGCTTGGAAAGGAATTCATTGACCAGTTTCTGGTGCTCCTGACTGAATTTTCCTTGAACCACTTGAAGTTCCCTAGCTGCCCGCCGCACCATATAGGCTACTTCAGGGTGAAAATGAGGTAAAGGCAAACCCAATTGATAATAGACATCCTCACTCCAATTCTGACAAGCCTGAGAAGAGAACCATAGTTGGGGCGCAATCACTGCCACTATCACCGGCTGAAAACGATTGCACACCGATTCGTAAGCCTGTTGTGTATTTGATTGAGCCACCAAGGGATAACCAATAAAAATGAGGTGGTTTCCCGCAGTATAGCACAAGTGGTCATAGTGAATATGTGCCTCAGCACCAGATATGCTTTCTACATAGTCCGGAAGGTGTTCTGGCAGATAAGCTCGCTGGTAAATTAAATTGCGTTCTTCAAGGGTAAGCATCTCTATGTCCCCCGGTAACTACCAGTTTAAGCGGAAAATGCCGGCTACAGCGTTCAGTTTACATTATCAACCTGCCAAGGCACAAGGAAACAAAATTACTCATAAGTACTGACCAATCTCTCATTGCGTCTATTGACACGCTCTAGCAAGTATCTTAAACTTGTGAGTTGAGGATAGGATATTAGCCACTGTTGCAGTGTGTAGGAATAAGTTGCTTGTGTAGTTAGAAGGGAAAAGAATACTTTGGGAATAGGTTCCAAGAATTGGCATAATCTGGAAGCCTCGGAAACCATAACTTCACTCAATTCCAATATTTCCGGCTTAAGCCAAGAAGAAGCCCAGAAGCGACTAGCTCAGTTCGGTCCCAACGAGCTGGTAAAGAAGGAGAAAATCTCTCCGTGGCTAATCTTCTTGGAGCAATTCAAGAGCTTTCTCATTATTATCCTCCTTATTGCGGTGGTCTTATCGGCTATCCTCGGTGAAGTGGCTGATGCCATCCTTATTGCGGTCATCGTCTTTTTTGCCTGCGGCTTGGGCTTTGTCCAGGAATACCGAGCTGAGCGGGCGATGGAAGCCTTAAAAAAGATGGCAGCACCCACCGCCTCAGTATTGAGAGAAGAAAAGGAAGTAGAAATACCCGCCCGAGAATTGGTACCCGGAGATATAATCCTCCTTAGGACTGGAGACCGGATACCAGCTGACGCCCGCCTCATTGAAGCCATCAATCTAAAGACAGATGAAGCCCCCCTCACCGGAGAGTCGGTTCCAGTTGACAAAATAAGTGACCCCATTCAAGGCGAAGTGGATGTAGGCGACAGACGAAATACGGTGTTTATGGGGACAGCCGCTGTCTACGGTAGAGCCAAGGCTATTGTAACTGCTACCGGTATGTCCACCGAATTTGGCAAGATTGCTGCTATGCTCCAGGAAGTCAAGGCAGAGCGTACCCCCCTCCAGATTAACCTCGACCGCATGGGAAAGTGGATTGGCATCGGTGCCTTAACCTTGTGTTTTCTGCTGGCTGGACTCGGCATTATGAGAGGACATGAGATTCTGGAGATGTTCATCTGGGGAGTAGCTTTGGCAGTAGCTGCTGTTCCTGAAGCCCTGCCGGCAGTGGTGGTTATCAGTTTAGCTCTCGGTGTCCGACGGATGGTAAAACGCCATGCTTTAATGAGAAAGCTCCCGGCAGTAGAGACCCTTGGTTGCACCACATTTATTTGCTCGGATAAAACTGGCACACTCACCCAAGACCAGATGACAGTCCGACGTATTTATGTGAACGGCAAGCTCATTGACGTTACCGGGGTTGGTTATGAACCTAAAGGGGATTTTTACCTTAATGGTACAGCAGTTGAGCCTGAGCAAGACCCGGCTTTACAAAAATTGCTTGACATAAGTGCTCTATGCAATGACACCTCTCTCACTTCTGTTAATGGTACCTGGAGAATCAAGGGTGACCCCACCGAGGGTGCCTTAGTCGTAGCCGCCGCTAAGGCTGACCTGTGGCAAAAAGAGCGTAATAGCCAATTCCCTCGCCTTAGTGAAATCCCCTTCTCTTCAGAGACAAAAAGGATGACTACCGTCCATCAGACACCCCAAGGTAAAATTGCCTACTCCAAGGGGGCACCGGAAGTAATTTTGAGCTCCTGTAGCCATATTAGCTGCAATGGGCAGGAAAGAGAATTAACCAATGAGGACAGAAATAACATCCTAGCTCTTGCTCAAGAAATGGCATCCGATGCCCTCCGGGTCTTGGGCATGGCATATAAGCAGCTCCCCCATACCGCTGTTATAAACGAAACTATAGAAAAGGATATGATTTTTGTTGGTCTTGCCGGCATGATTGACCCGCCCCGAGAAGAGGTTAAGGAAGCGGTAAAGCTTTGCGACCTAGCCGGGATAAAGTCAGTGATGATAACCGGTGACCATAAGCTAACTGCCATTGCCATAGCTAAGGAATTGGGCTTGCTGAAGGAAGGCGTTGCCCTCAGTGGTGCTGAACTGGATAAGTTAAGTGACAAAGAGTTTGAAGATTTGGTAGAGAGAATAGAAGTCTATGCCCGGGTTTCCCCAGCCCATAAACTACGAGTTGTTGAGGCTTTGGCAAAAAAGGGACACGTGGTGGCTATGACTGGAGACGGCGTGAATGATGCTCCAGCCTTGAAGAAAGCCGACATCGGTGTGGCTATGGGGATTACCGGCACCGATGTCACCAAAGAAGCAGCGGATATGGTGCTCACCGATGATAACTTTGCCTCTATTGTGGCTGCAGTTGAGGAGGGTAGGGGCATCTTTGGCAACATTAAGAAATACCTGATGTATTTACTTTCATCCAATATCGGGGAAATATTAGTAATGGCCGGTGCCATCCTCTTCGGCCCGTTATTCGGGCTACCTTACGGAGCCATACCGCTCATTGCTGTTCAGATCTTGTTTGTCAATCTGGTCACCGATGGCTTACCTGCCATTGCCCTATCCGTTGACCCGGCTGACCCGGATATTATGGAGCAAAAGCCACGTCCCCGGGGTCAAGGCATCTTTACCAAACCAGTGGTAATACTTATGGTCATCGGTGGCATATGGTCTGCCTTAGTAAACCTGGGGGTATTTAAATGGGCACTGGATGCCGGCAGAGGCATGATAGAGGCACAAGCCTTCGTCTTCCTTATCCTCATCATTATCCAATTCTTCAAGGCTTACAACTTCCGTTCCGACAAGAAGTCTATATTCCAGATTGGTATGTTTAGTAATAAATGGCTAAATCTGGCTATAATCTCACAAGTAATGCTCATGCTCGTGATTATTTACGTGCCATTCCTGCAGCCGTTATTCCATACCTTTTCCTTGGGTGTTATTGACTGGGTAATTGTTATCCTCTTAGCTGGGACGGTCTTTCCCGTCTTGGAGATAAGCAAAGCCATTTTCCGGTGGCAAGAAGGAAAACAGCTAACGCAGACTGCCTCTTAATCTAGTTAACAGCAAACCAAGCCAGGGCATAAAATTTTAGCTTTGCTCCACATAAATTGCCTTCGTGAACTTCCTTCCCCCGCAGCATGTTAACCCCATTCCCAAGTATGAGCTGTTAAACAACCTCCCCCACCGACATTGTTTAGCAACCTGTCCCGCTGACCCCCTTCCTTTAACAAAGGGGGAGTATAAGAGTACAAGTAAGAGAGGGGGCTTCGCCCCTCTCTTAAATCTCTTCCCCCACCCTTTAATAAACAAATATCATAAGGGGTGTGTAAGAGGGGTGTAGCCCCTCTTTTAATATTCTTCCCCCTCTCCCTTGAGGGAGAGGGGGACACAGGGGGTGAGGGTGATAACAGCCCTCACAAACTAAAGGGGTGAGGTTTATATAAACAATCTACTAAGCTCCATTTGAAAAGATGGGGGTTTTGCGTTATAAATATAAGAGCATTCTGCCAATGAGAGGGTTTAAGCTTGGTTAAAAAGAAGGCAGAGAAACCCCAGCGTGTGGTTACCAAGCGCCAGCTTTCCCGGTGGCAGCAACAGCAGAAGAGACAGCGTATTATTCTTGGCTCGGGAATCTTCGTTATTGCCGCCGTTATTGTGATTATAGGGGTGGGGTGGTATATTGGTCAGTACCAACCATTGCGTCAAACCGCAATTAAAGTAAATGATACCGAATTTGATATGAAGTACTATGTAGAGACGCTTAAACTTTACCGAAGGACTCAACCTGCGCCAAATATGGAATTGTTGGCTGATGCTACGGTGGAAAAAATCGAGCACGATGAACTAATCAGACAAGGAGCCTCAAAAATAGGGATCAGTGTCACTGACACTGAAGTCACCAGGGAACTCCAAAGTTCCGACCTGCCTAACAACGAGGTCGGTAGGGATTTAGCCCGGACTCGGCTGTTAATAATCAAACTGCGAGACCAATATTTTGAGCAGCAGGTGCCAGCCTCTGCCCAGCAGGTACACCTAATGGCAATGCTGCTGGAAAGTGAGCAACAGGCAAGTGAGGTTAAAGCCAGGTTGGAGAATGGTGAGAGCTTTACTGAACTAGCTGGAGAACTTTCTCTAGATTATCTTTCTAAAGCTAATCAGGGTGACTTTGGTTGGCACCCTAAAAATATCTTGAATGATTTATTAAGCCCCATTATAGTAGAGTATGCCTTCAACTCTGAAGTAGGGGTATTAAGCCAGCCCATATACGATGAGGAAATAAGCAAGGAAGTAGGCTACTGGCTGGTCAGAGTCTTAGACAGAAACGAAGAGGAAGCCCATATTCAGGCAATGTTATTAGGCAGCGAAGAAGAGGCAGAGGAGGTAAGAGGCAGACTGGAGGCAGGTGAGGACTTTGCCACTCTGGCTAAAGAGTTTTCTCTGCTTGAAGGAGTTGAGGAAAACGAAGGAGAATATGAAATAAGTCCCGGTATGATAAGCCCTTTTATTGATGACTTTGCTTTTGACCCAAAGATAGAGCTTGGAACGTTAAGCCAGCCAATTCGTGATGAGACTACTATCACCAAAGGAGGCTATTGGCTAGTAAAGGTAGTTGATAAAGATGAGGATAGACCGATTGAGGATGATGATAGAGAGTTACTAAAGGTGAGAGCTTTAGACGAGTGGCTTTCTTCACTCTGGGATGACCCGGAAAACGAGATTGACGATAGTTATCTAGATGCCCAGAAAAAGGCATGGGCAATAGAGCAGGCAATGAGAGGCTAGAATTAACCAGAGGTACTAAGGATGAAAAGAGAGAGTATCGGCATTGGGTTAATGGGACTCGGCGTAGTCAGTGGGCAAGTGGCTAAAGTGTTAACGGACAAGGCGGATGTCTTGGCTGAACAGGTTGGCTGTCCCGTTGTCCTGCGGAAGATAAAGGTATTGCCGCCAGATTTAGCCCGACCCCTGGCACTCAAGATGCCATCTGAACTTTTTACCACTGATGCTGATGAGTTTTTCGCCGAGCCTAGGATAGACATAGTTGTTGAGGCAATCGGTGGGGAGAACCCAGCCCGGGAGTACTTGAAGCGAGCCATATCCAGTGGCAAGCATGTGGTCACCTCCAACAAGGAGGTTATTGCCAAACACGGAATGGAACTACAAGCTTTGGCTCAGCAGCATGGGGTGGGTCTGCGCTATGAAGCCAGCGTCGGTGGTGGTATTCCCTTGATTGCCCCGTTCAAGCATGACCTGGTGGCTAATGAGATAAGGGCTATTTACGCCATAATAAACGGGACTACCAACTATATTCTCACCCGAATGGCAAAAGAAGGCATAGATTTCCCCTCGGCTCTCAAAAGCGCCCAGGAGTTAGGCTATGCTGAAGCCGACCCAGAAAATGATATTGAGGGAATAGATGCCAATTATAAGCTGGCTATTCTTGCCTCTTTAGCCTTCCAGACTCAAGTCCGACCTGAAGATATTTACTGTGAGGGGATTTCACAAATTGGCAGCCGTGATTTCCGCTATGCTCAAGAACTGGGGTTCGCCATAAAGCTGCTGGCTATAGCCAAGCAGCTTGATAACTCCATTGAGGTGCGAGTTCACCCGGTTTTAATTCCGGAAGATTCCCTCTTAGCTAAGGTTGACGGTGTTTATAATGCCATTCTGGTTGAAGGCGACCTAGCCGGCAAGGTGCTTTTCTTTGGTGAGGGTGCCGGTGCTCTGCCCACCAGCAGCGCCGTTATCGCTGATATTGTCTCCTCGGCGCAGGATATCATCCTTGGTGTTGCTGATAAAGCCAGGCGGAAATTGGAGTCAGCTAAGAGCATCAAACCTATGGCTGAAATTGAAACACGATACTACCTCAGAATGAATGTAGCTGACCGCCCCGGCGTTCTAGCTCAGATTTCTAAGATTTTAGGTGACCATTTAATCAGTATTTCCTCGGTTATCCAGAAAGAGGCTGATATCGTAGCTCAGACCGCAGAAATTGTTATCATGACGCATCCAGCTCAGGAAAAAGCGATGCAGCAGGCTCTCAGCCAGCTAGAGCATCTTGAGGTGGTTAAGGAGATAAGTAATTTCATTCGGGTTGAACATGCTTAATGAAAACAGGGGTTCTGGTTAACTATAAAGATTTCCTGCCAATTACCCACAACACACCTCTATTTTCACTAGGGGAGGGAGATACCCCATTAGTCAAGTGTGACGCACTGGCAAAGGAAATTGGCTGTGGGGAGCTCTATCTTAAGTTAGAGGGATGTAATCCTACCGGCTCATTCAAAGACCGGGGCATGGTAGTTGCCGTAGCCAAGGCATTGGAAGCTGGCAGTAAGGCTATAATGTGTGCCTCAACCGGCAATACCAGCGCCTCAGCCGCGGCTTACGCTGCCTATTGGGGGCTCACCGCTATCATCATCGTACCTGAAGGCAGGATTGCTCTGGGTAAGCTGGCTCAAGCCATCATCTTTGGCGCTAAAATAATAACCATTGACGGCAATTTTGACCAGGCTCTAAACATGGTGCGAACTCTCACCCAGAAGCACCCGGTTACTCTGGTAAACTCCATCAATCCCCATCGTATTGAGGGGCAAAAAACGGCTGCCTTTGAGATTATTGACATTTTGGCTGAGGCTCCGGACTATCTCTTTATTCCGGTGGGTAATGCGGGTAATATTACTGCTTACTGGAAGGGATTTGTGGAATATTACCAATCAGGCAGGGCAGGGAATAAACCAAAGATGATGGGTTTTCAAGCTGAGGGGGCTGCCCCCATCGTTCGCGGCTATGCAATTAAAGAACCAGAAACGATTGCCTCAGCGATACGCATCGGAAATCCAGCCAGCTGGCAAAGGGCAGTTGCCGCTCGTGATGAGTCTGGCGGTATTATTGACATGGTTAGTGATGACCAAATCCTATCCGCTCAAAAGCTGGTGGCGACCAAGGCTGGTGTCTTTGGTGAGCCAGCTTCGGCAGCTTCTGTAGCCGGGCTCGTCAAGCTCTCTCATAAAGGAATGGACTTTTCCCAAAAGAGAGTCGTTTGTGTGATAACCGGCACCGGTCTGAAGGATACTGATACCGCCCTGAAGAACATACCGCCCTTCCCTAAGCTTCCGGCTGATATAGCCGCTGTGGAACAGGCTTTGGGCTGGAGTTAACCGTACCGTCAGGTCCTCTAGAGTTGTCCGGTAGCAGGATAAAGGAGGCAAGAATGTTTGATGAGTCTAAGATTGAAAAAGCAGTAGCTTCTATAATTGAGGCTATTGGGGAAGAGCCTAGTCGGGAGGGTTTGGTAGGGACTCCCGAACGTGTGGCTGAAATGTATGCTGAACTTTTTTGGGGACTGGACAAAGACCCGAAGAAAGAGCTGACGGTAGGTTTTGAGCTGGGACATCGGGAAATGGTAATTTTAAAGGATATCCCCTTTTATTCTATGTGTGAGCACCACCTCTTGCCATTTTACGGAGTAGTCCATATCGGCTACATTCCAAATAATGAGGGGCGTATTGTAGGAATCAGTAAACTAGCTCGGGTGGTGGAAATCATTGCCAAGCGTCCTCAGCTTCAGGAGAGAATGACCACCCAGATTGCTGATGCGATTAATGAGGCGATTAAGCCAGACGGGGTGGCGGTAGTTATTCAGGCAGAACACCTGTGCATGATTATGCGCGGCATCGAGAAACCAGGAAGCAACGTTATTACCTCA
>JBHIFE010000004.1:0-30261 GCA_046760985.1 Dehalococcoidales bacterium | reverse complement strand
AGCCGATGGTCTCATTGTGGGTAGTCGTCTCATCCAGTTAACTGAAGAAGATGCCTCTCTCTCCTCAGTTAAAGCTTTTACTTTAAGCTTAAGAGAGGCTTTGGATTGAGAAAATAGAGACTGAGGAAGAAGGTTAACTGCGACTCATGGGAACGCTAAACCGAGATACTGGGTCGTCTATTTTTGTATCGGAGTGCGATGCAGTTCAACCGCCCTGGTGATTCGCCCATCCGCCATTTGAACATCCATCTGAACGGAGTACTCGTACTTATCATCGTTAAATTCTGCGTGGACGAGCCAGCCTTGCTTTGGTTCCTTAAACAATGGAAACCGGTCAGCTTTGAGTATCTTGATGTTCTGTGTAGCGGTGCCGTATAAAGCTTTAACCGCTTTGGTTACTATGGGCTTTAACTCAGTTGCGTTATTCACTGGTTTATCCATGCCGCCTCCTTCATCACCGCACTTGATTACGCCGGTGAATTTTCTAGCCCGTGCTTTTCTGGCTATACTATATTTTAGCACGACTGACTAAAAATGACTGAATGTACATTATAATGTTATATTTAGTTCGTATAAAAATTAAACCGAAAAGCTGAGGAGAGCCTTCCAGCATGTCAAGCACGCTGAAAAGGGGTCTGTTCCATATATTTGGAGGATTGTCTATCCCTATAGCTGCCTTGTTTCTACCGAGGCTAGTCCTACTGGTGGCTCTTGGAGCAGTTACTTTCGTTTTTGTAGCTTTTGAGTTCCTTAGATTGAGGGCTCCGGGAATAAACCGATGGTTTTGCCTGTTTTTCCAGCCGTTATTACGGGGAGACGAGGCATCACGCTTAACTGGTGCTAGTTATATACTTATTGCCTCTTTAGTCGCCTTTCTGGTCTTCCCCAGAGATATTGCTGTGCTCGCACTTTGCTTTCTGGCGGTGGGTGACGCAGTAGCTACCATCGTTGGCAAGTACATCGGCAAAAAAAGACTCCTCGGTAAAACATTGGAAGGAGACATTGCCTGCTTTGCCTCTTGCCTAGTAATCGGATTGGTCTTCTATCATGCAGGTTTCAGCATCCGTTGGCTGACGACCCTAGCGGGCTCGGTAAGTGCCACTATTGTGGAAGCGGTACCATTACCCATAAATGATAACTTAACTATACCTCTATTCGCCGGGCTGGTGATGACAGTAATGCAGCTTTAGTTAGGGTTAGAGCAGCGGTTGAAGAGAGTATGACACGAAGGGGAAACAAGAACTATGAACGTTAATTATATCTGTTCAAGATGTCATAGAAGATTTGCAGTAAATACCTTTGCCTATAAGTGCGAATGTGGTGGTGCCTTTGAGTTAGAAAAAATGCCCCCAAAACTTTCACCGGGTAGATTAAAAAGTAGAGCCAATTCTATATGGAGATACCGGGAGGTTCTCCCCATATTAAAGGACGAAAATATTGTTACCCTTGGTGAAGGAATGACACCCTTAATAGAAGAAAGGATTTTGGATAAAGAGATTCTAGTGAAATTGGACTACTTATTTCCTTCCGGATCCTATAAGGACAGAGGTGCCAGTGTCCTACTAAGTAAGGTAAAGGAATTGGGGATAAAAACCGTTGTTGATGACTCTTCCGGCAATGCCGGTGCGGCAATTGCCGCTTACTGTGCCAAGGCGGGAATTACCTGTGAAATTTATTGTCCGGAAAGTGCCTCAGAAGGTAAATTGGTCCAGATAAGATTGTACGGAGCCAAGCTTAACAAAATTCCAGGTTCGCGAGAAGATACCGCCAAGGCTATTCAGAAAAAAGCTAAAAGGGTGTTTTACGCTTCTCATAACTGGAATCCCTTTTTTATAGAAGGAACGAAAACGGTCTTCTATGAGATTTGTGAACAACTGAATTGGAAAGTTCCAGATTCCATTATTATGCCAGTTGGTTATGGAAGTATAATTCTGGGAATTGCTCTTGCTGGGAGAGAGTTAAAGGATATGGGTTTAATTAGCCACCTGCCCAAATTAGTTGCCGTGCAGGCGGAGGCTGCCTCTCCAATTTATGAAGCTTTCCGAAAGGGAGAGATAAAGGTTACCCCCTTAGCTCAGAGCCGGCATACCTACGCCGAGGGAATTGCCTGCACCAACCCGATTCGTGGTGAGCAAATACTGGGGGCAATTCGGCAAACTGATGGGGAGGTAATAAAAGTCTCTGAAGAAGAAATCGTTGAAGGGATAAATATTCTGGCACAAAAGGGAATATATGTTGAACCCACTTCTGCTGTAGTAGTTGGAGCTTTGAAGAAATCCCTTAAAATAGAAGAGGGTAAAACCAACGTCATAATTTTAACTGGTAGCGGCTTGAAAACAACCGATAAAATGTTAAAAATTTTTGCTGGCAAGTCAAAGAACTGACATTAGTACGGTACTACTTTCAATAACAAAACTTTAAAAAGCAAGGAGGTGACAGGATATGTGGCACGGAAGGTATGGTCGCTTTGGTTTTCGTTTTGGCTTTCCTCCCTTTGGGATTTGGTTTCACGGGATGAGACCTTTTCCGCGTCGCGACGAGTATCTTGAAATGTTGGAGGAATACAAGAAAGACCTGGAGGAGGAACTGAAGGAAATAGAAAAGGAAATCGAGGACCTAAAGCAAGGCTAAAGTAAGGGTTATGGTGAAGGAGCTAGTGATATTCTTTTTGTCCGGTTAGTATTGCCATCTTCATATCAATCAGACAATCTCCATCGGTTTCTACCATATTGTAAGCCCTTTTGAAATAATCCTTGGCATTCACATGGAGTCCAAATATTTCATCTTGTACTGACTGAGGCAAGCCACTGTTAACTAGCCAGTTCCTTACACTCATTCTCTCTAACCGAATGATGTTAACCTCAATGTTTTTGAACCCCGCTCTTTCCATCAGGGCAATAAGGTCATCCTCCATAAAAGTCAGTCGCCTCTCTTTAAGCTTAAAGATTTCAATGTAATCCTGTTTGACTTCTGGTGAGGGAGGGATACCTTCGGAGAGAACCATTAGACCCCCCTCCTTTAAGACCCGGTAGCATTGGTTCATCGCTTGTTGAGTGCCTCTCAAAATGTGATGGAAAACCTGCCTTGCAGTTACCTTATCAAACACTTCATCTCTGAAAAAGGGGTTTAGGATATTTCTTCTAACGAAATACATATTCCCATACCAATTGCTGTGCTCCAACATAGCTTGTGACTTATCCAAGCCGATAACCTGCTTGACGAAAGGAGCAACCGCATGTGCCACAATCCCGGTTCCGGTTCCAACATCTAATACGATGTCAGTCTTCCTTAGCTTTGCCATCTTTATAAATTCATCCAGATATAACTGATGATTAGCCCACTCCAGTTCATTATAATGCTCTGCCCTCTTTCGCCAGAAAGCCGAGCCATGATTGGTTCCTCTTATGCTCATCCAGTCCACTCCTTTTGAGTTATCAATTTTGCTAGGAGAATAATATGTATCCTCCTCCATGCGGTTTCTTGTCTTGACTATGAACATTAAACTATTCTTTCCGAGGATGTCAATAGGGCACCAGTATTATAAATGACACAATTATCGCTAGTTCTAGTCTGATAGCGAATACAGAAAACAGCGAAAAGCTAATGCGTGATTTGATGTCTCTTTTTGTCTACGGACTGGTGGGTAGGAAAGAATAGAAGTTAGGTAATTCAGTTTATAGATTGTATTTAATTTGCTAAATCCTTTTTGCGGTTACAATCATCCGATTGGTCATGCAGCCATAGTCCCCTTCTGCTGCACGGTTCATAAAATTCCTCTGGCAAATTATTGACAAAAAACCTACTGAATACATTAAATCAGTGATTTTTTCTGGACTATAAAGGCGGGTGCAGTAAGTTCTATTGCGTATGTAGCCCAATTTTTTGGATATGACCTTTTCCTGACTGTAAATGATATCATCTCCTAGTTCCCTTTCACGGCTAACGGTAATATCTTCATTTACCTTATGACAGGAAAAAGGTTTGAAGTTTTGCAAGACATAATCTCGGTCAGGAAGGTCTAATAGTAATGTCCCGTTGGGCATGAGCAGGCGAAACGCCTCGCTGAGGATTCTTTTATTTTCGTCTTCATTAACAAAGTAGCCAAAGGAATTAGCCATGATTATGATGAACTGGAAGCTTTGTCCAGGCAAACCAGTATCTCTGGCATCACCCTGAATGAAAACGGTATTGAGTTTTTCCTGTCTGGCTCTTTTTTTGCCAAGCTCGATAAGGTATCGGGAATAGTCTAGAACTGTTACATTCTTGAAACCACGCCGGGAAAGTTCCAAGGAATGGCGACCATGTCCGCCACATAAGTCCAGAATTGAGGCGGATTTGTCCAAATCCAGTGCCTCTACAATGAACTCTACTTCTTGGCGGGTCAATTTTTCATCGCAAACTGACCGGGCATCGGTCATAAGGTAAATTTCGTCAAAAAGCTCCTGCCACCAATTATCATCTACTTTGATAGTCATTTTACGTGTGCCCCAAAACTAAATAATCCATCTGAGGCAAAGATGGCTGGTGTACCTTTCCAAGGTTGGGACCGTATGATTTCAAGCTCCCCAGGTTCAATGTTGACGATTATGCCCAATTCTCCAGACAACCACATTTTTTCCAGGGTCAGGCAGTCAGACCAGATGCCAGCGCAATATGTTTCAAGAGCTTTCATCTGGCTGATGGTAATCAATCGAGGTCGCAGAGCGATTTTAATCGGACCAAGAAGATAGGTAAACTGATGGTCAAGCGCCATTTTCTTCTGATATTCTACTGCCTCCAGTACATCGCTGTAATTCATATTTAGAATAGCCTGGTTGATGCGTTTTGTTGCCTCGCCTACGCTCATTTTGGAGCGGAGCACAGTAAGAGGTTGCATCCCGCCACCGCTTCCTACATTGGTTGGCACGCCGCCATATCTTCCCACGAAACCAAACAAGCCCTTTTGACCGATAAAACAGCGAAAATCAGTTTGATTTTGGACTTCTCTAACGCTATGGTTTTCTAAATCAAGTTCGGGCATATTCTCGGTCCACAAATTCAGAGGAATCTTTTCCTGGACAATATAATCGCCATCTTTGAGTGCCAGATTTATGATACTATCGGTATCATGGTGGATTCCGCCTACGCTCACTCCTTTCCCAGAGTATCCTCGTTCTGGCTTGAGCACCAGATTATCCCAATTTGACCGGGTCCATTCAATAAGGTCAGAGATACGCTCTCCATTAGGACCTTGAGTTTGGCGAGGATAAAACTGGCGGGTCCAGGGGGTTCGTTGAATGGTTTCCTTGTGGAAACGGTTCCTATTCCGAGGGTCAGTGATAACTTCAAACATGCTTTTGGCATTGATCGGCTCTGTGCCTCTGGGATTGATTACCCTACCTTCCCGCACCGCCTGGAGCAGGGGAGACAAGTTATGCTTGCGGTGCAGGTCTAAAAGAACGTTAGTATTAAAATCCAGGAAGATGATGGATACTGGTTGACCTCGCCAGCAGACGATTCCGTTTTTCAGCTCTAGTTCGTGGGGAGCCATAAGAGCACCACGCAGTCCATCTACGGCGTTTAGGTGGGCGGCAAGGTTCTTATTTTCCACTACGTCTTTTAGCGTTTCTTCTTCGGCAACCACTGCGATTAAACCGGGGTTTGCCCCTTCCCTTGAGCGGTGTGCTTCTTTCAGTATGTTTACCAGGCTATTCACCGGATTCAATAACGGATGATCAAAGTCCAAATCTACGTCAATAGGGTGGCGCTGAAGCAGTCTCTTCCAGACCGCTTTGCCAATTTTTTGTGTGACCCGTTGATAGTCCCAGCCTCCCGGGCTCCCCAGGTTCCATTCCGAATGATATCCCAGAAATTGATTCAAGATTATCTTCCTTTCAACCCTCTGAATAATTCAAAAGTGATAGCTAATTATTGATATTTTGGAGCTTCTTTTCAAGGTGAGCAAAATGTATTTCTCCCTGACCTAGTGCTGATTGGACAAAATTTGGCAGGTTATCACGACCGTAGCGGTGAAACAATTCTAGGAATCGACGCAAGCCTAGAGTATAACATAGTTGGTATCCGGGATTCAGCGCATATTTGCGCGCCAAAGAAATTGCCTGCCCCATGCTGATGCCCATTTTCCCCAGGTACTCGGCTGCAGTTGGAATGTTCATTGTTCCGGTCTGAAGACCGATATCTACCTTGCCTCTTATGGCATGCATAAGTCTGCGTTTGGTGAGTAACAGTCGGTCGCCGGGAGCAGAAAAATACCCGGTTAGTCTCATGAGTTCTTCGGCAAAACAAGCCCATCCCTCATAAAAAATCGGCTGTTCTACGGCACGACGCAGAGGTCGTGCCAGGCTCCAGCGTGAGGCGTCCAAAAGATGATGCCCGGGGTAAGTTTCGTGAGCACAGGTCATCCGGTACTCACGTAGGTACCTCTGCTGTGCCTCGTCGGTTGCATGGCTAATCAGGATATAGAACTTCCCCCCGCAGGGAGGATGTTTGGGTGGTATGCTGTAACTAGAGGCTGTACGTATTGCTGAAAGGAAGGGAGGCATTGAAACCACACTTACTGGACAGGAAGAAACCAAGCTCGGCAAAACCAGTCCTTGCTTCAGGCAGTGTTTGGCTAAGCGATTTACTTCGCTCTGGTAAAGCCCGGTCAAGCCCTCTTTTCCTACGGCAGGCACCGGGATGCTTTTTAGTGCTTCTAACCACAGTGGATAGGGGTGTTGAGTATCAAGTCGGTCTGGGACAAAGTTCTTTGCCTCTTGCTCCAGAATTTGCTGCATCTCCTCAATTTCCTGGTCAAGCGTGTGGTCTATCTCTGGTATGTCCATTTCATAGTGGAGGTGAAAACGGAGTATGCGTTCCAGCAGTTCCCGGGGCAGAAGGAAGTCTTGACGGGTTGATACCTTGTACAGCGTGTCTTCAAACCGGTTCAAAGCAGTAAGGGCAGGTTTCAGTTCAGGCAACGTTTTTTCCAATCCAGCAAGGTAATTTCTGGTATCTGAGACCATTTCCAAGCCGATATCTCGAAATAAGGCAGGGATCCGATTAAGGTTTTGACTAGCCTGCTCCAGGAAAGCGGGAAGGCTCTTTGCCCGCTCGTGTTTCGCTGCTGGGTCTTCTGACTCCATGGCTTGGGCTATTCCCGTGCAGGCGAGAGTCAGATAAAAGGTAGGCTGAAATTCCCAACTCCTGACCTCAGATAACTGCTCCCGGAGAGTGCAAACTAGCTTTTGAAGAAGAGCGATGTCAATGTGCACCTCCCAATCTGATTCATATGAGGACAGCAGGTCGAGTTCGTTTTCCCAAGCTGACAGTTGTCGCACAAACTCGGTGACAGTTTCTGAAGAGAAGCAATCCCATGCACTCCATTGCGGTTCGGGAAGCCGTAACTGGGGGAAATAAAAAAACTCATCACTGGCGCAGGCAACGGGAAAGGTACGGGCAAGAGCTTGAAATATGCTGTGCCCGATCGCTTCTACAGGTGATGAAGGATTTATCACTGAAAACTCCTTGTTTCGTGTAACAATATATAACATAGAAGATAAAAAATATATCTTCGGCTAGGGAATGAAGCCCCAATAAATGACAATCTATCCCCGCTGTAGAAATAATAAAACCAGGGTGTCGCTTGACCTGATATCTTGACACCCTGATTCTTCTCTCCAATCTACAATGGGACAGCATTCTTAGCTTCTGGCAGGTCGTATAGCTATAATCGGGTTTGTACTCTATTGACCTTCTGGCAGGTAGATTTTCTGGCTAGAGCCTTACCGCTCTGGGTGAGAAACACTTTATCAATTATGTTACCCAGTTAAACAGTCCCCTCTTTCCCGCTTCAATAGCTCCTCAGCGTATTCCATCACCTTACGGGCATGGTTGATTCTTTTTGTATCGCCGCGGAAATAGGCTTCCATTGCTCTCATCAGTGCTGTCTTGGTGGCATTCATTTCCGTCCTCAAAAGAAAAGGCAGTAACTTTATTGCATGAATAACTGGCAGTGGGATTCAGGCATTTCAGAGCTACGGCTGTCTACAATTCACTTTATAGAAATGGTCTTAATGTTGACGAATTCCTTAATCCCATAGTGGGACAACTCACGACCATACCCACTCTCCTTCACACCTCCGAAAGGCAGACGGGGGTCTGACTTCACCAATGCATTAATGAAACAACAACCCACTTCGAGTTCATCTACTGCAATTCTCTCTCCTTTTGCGACATCTTTGGTGAATATAGCTCCGGCTAGACCAAATTCGGTATCGTTTGCCAACTGGATCGCTTCCGCCTCGTCCTTTGCCGAGATAATTGCAGCTACAGGACCGAACAACTCTTCCTCGTATGCTGGCATACCTCTCTTGACGTTAGTAAGAACAGTTGGAGGATAGAAGGCACCTCTGCCGGCAGGGACATTGCCGCCAAGCAGGCACCTTGCTCCCTTTTCAATGCTCTTCAGTACTTGCTGATGGAGGTAGTCCCTCAGGTCGTGTCTGGCTAGAGGACCAACTACGGTGTCTTCTTCCACGGGATCACCCATCTTCGCAGCCTGCATCTGCCTTACGAAGAGCTCTTCAAACTCCTCCTTCCGTGACCCAACAACGACGAACCGCTTTGCGGCGACACAACTCTGTCCAGAATTGGTGAGTCGGCTGGCAGCACATACCGCTGCTGCCGCTTCAATGTCAGCGTCTTCCAATATCACATAGGCATCACTACCGCCTAGCTCGAGAACGGATTTCTTGAGCATTTCGCCTGCCTTCTTTGCTATTGCCCTGCCCGCAGGAGTGCTGCCAGTAAAGGTGACTGCTTTGACTAATGGGTTCCCGATGATTGCATCAACCTGGCTACTGCTCACTAGTAACGTCGTGAAGATATTTGCCGGGACTCTCGCTTTGTGGAAGATATCCTGTAATGCTAAAGCACAACCGGGCACGTTAGAGGCGTGCTTCAAGACCACTGTGTTACCTGCCATGAGCGTAGGTGCGGCGCATCGGAAGACCTGCCAGAGAGGAAAGTTCCACGGCATAACCGCAAGTATCACGCCTAGTGGCTGGAAGGTAACAAAGCTCTTGCTTGCATCTGTATTGACAGCCTCCTGCTGCAAGAGTTTCTCAGCGTTGTTAGCGTAGTAATCGCATACCCAGGCACATTTTTCCACTTCTGCCCTGCCGCCGGTAATGGGCTTACCCATCTCTTGTGCCATCAATTTTGCGTAGTCTTCCACTTTATCTCGGAGAATCTGGGCAACCTTTTTCATCTGGGTTGCCCGTTCAGCAAAGCTTGTCTTTCGCCAGCCCATAAAGGCTTCATGTGATTGCTCTATGGCACGCTTGACCTCTTCTGGCGGCATCTCCTCGTATTCTTTTATCGTTTCACCTGTTGTCGGGTTTATTGCTTTAATCACCATGTTTTTTGCTCCCCATCTAGTGTGATTTTCACCTAGGTCATCAGCAGTAACCGGCTCATTAACTATTTCCGCTAAAGCATTCTCTTTGAACTAGATGTCGCCAGAGCAACTTCTTCTATTCTCTCTAGGATAGTATCACTCACTTTGAAGGTCAGGAACAATGCTTTCGTAATAATCCAATGACTTCGGATTAACCAGAGCATCCCTATTTACGACTAACCATGTATTATGTTCGTGACTCATCGCTATATGAGTGGTTGGGTGGTTTACGTTGGGGAGTGGATCACACACGAAGGTTACACGATAATATTTAACTGGCTCTCAGCCTTGGACAACACTTGTAGCCGACTTTATTCTTTGTAAAAAGCAACCCCAATCGTTCCAGTGCCAGTAGCATAGCCCATTACCGGACTAAACTCAGTAACCCACAGCTCGGCACAATTGAAATCAGATAATATCTGCTCCTTCAGTCTCTCGGCTTTATCTAGAGCATAGGCGTGCATCACGGCAACATGCACCGGACTCTGCCCGACTTTTTCTTTCATTACTTGAAGGATACGATTCATGCCATGCTCCATATTTCTCACCGCCCCCGTAAAACGCACCAAGCCAGAAGAACTGGTAAGAATTGGTCTGATATTGAGTACAGATGCTGCCCGAGCTGCTATCTTGGGTATGCGGCCAGTGCGGTAAACATAACGGATGGTATCCACGACGGCAAGAAAAGAAACCCGGTCCCTTATCTCCTCAGCTACTCTAATTACTTCAGCAAAGCTTTTCCCGTTGGCTGCGGCTCGGGCGGCAGCCAAGGCGATGAAGCCCTCAGCGGCAGTAACAGTTTGGGAATCCAACACATATATGGAGGTCTCAGGGAGCTCAGTTCTGGCTTGTTCTTTGGCTAGGCAAGCCATGTCATACCCCGTGCTTAGCTTAGACGAAAGAGTGATACAAAGAACATTCTTGGCTTGCTTACTTACCTCACGGTAGACTTCAAGATAGTGCCCAGGCGAGGATGGCGATGTAGCAAAACTTTCGGGGTCCTGCAGGAATAGTTTGTAAGCCTCAGAAGGCGTTATGTCCACCAAATCCCGATAGACCTTGCCTTGAAATAGAAGCCTAATAGGCACAATCCCAATCCTGTACTGCTCCACCAATTCCTTGGTAAGGCAAGCTATGCTGTCAGTGACAACGGTGACATTGCGCATATTATCTCCTTCCATGTCTAACATATTCTGGGTCACAATGGTAGGTTCTTTAATCGTATTACACTACTGTTGGCTGACAGGAAGGATGCTATTGCCTCTCTAGATGAGTACCTAAATTGAAATCCGACCTCTCTTTTGAGCTTCTCGGTGCTCACAATAGGCGGGTATTTAATGAACTCCAAGCCACTTGCTGGGGATTCACTTTGAAGGCGCAGCACCCAGGATAAGCTCATCAAGAAGTGTAGCAGCCATTTCGGTAGCGTTACGGTTCTCCTTCCGCATAGCCTGGCAATCTCACTGTACCGGATCTCTCCGTCACCAGCGACATTGAAAATACCCCCCTTCTTCTGGTTAAGGAAGGTAATGATAAGCTCAGCCAGGTCATCCTCATGGACAAACTGCATCGGCGGGTCATAGCCAGCAACGTAAATCATGCGGGGCTTCAACATTGAAGTAACGACGGAATTACTTGCATTTGGCCCGATCACTGGGCAACTACGCAGAATGGTAAGACAAACGTTCCTATGAGCTGTGGCAAAATTGATCAACATTCGCTCAGCCTCTGCCTTATCCCGTGAGTACTGGAAGCTGGACAGTGGACGTATCGCTGAATCCTCATCGAGAGGCTGAGTATTATCGGGATGCGCGCCGTATACAGTGTGGCTACTCAAATACAGGATATGCTTAACTTGTGCTTGCTGGCATGCTTCTAGAAAGTTTGAGGTGCCACCAATATCAATCTGTCGGGCACCTCTGGTATTATGAGTGGGCTTTAAAACAAAAGCCATATGGATAGCGGTATCTACTTTATTCTCAGCAAAAATATCACCGAGTGGCTTAAGTATATCCAGACAATAGAATCGCAATTTGGGTGGCTTATTCCGTGGCGGCTTTATATCAATACCGACAATTCTGTCGACACCAGCTATGCCATCTAGCCGAGACAAAAGTTTACTGCCGATGTATCCAGATACGCCGGTGATAGCTATCCTTTTCATATCGCAATTCCTAACTTGGGCTACTTCTCTAGTCATGGACTAGTGACTAGGTCAGTTACCTCAAAGCCGAGCTTACCCAAACCCTGGGCAACAAAGCTGAAACCTATCTTATGAGGCTCCTCAGACAGGGCTGTTCCTTTAACCAAAATTGTCGACGTCTTGTTCATCGCCAGAGTGAATGGTCTATCCTTACTTACCGCTGAAAAGGGAATTTCTTCCGAATCAAGGACAAAATACGAATCCCCCTTGGGCAGTTCATTTCCGTCCAAGGTTAGAGGCAGGAGCTCAACCCCGTAGCCGGAGCCCAGAGTATTTTTCAGCTCAAATTGGAAACCCTGCTCATTGTTACGCAAGCTTCCTCTGACATATAACCGTTTAAGCAAGAATGGTGGCACAGTAATCATGTTTTTATACCTCCTTTACAGCCTGTTTGTTGTAAAGATAACTGTGGTATTTATCCCTCATTACCACTTTGGAGCATAGCGAAGAATGCTTTCCCAACTTCTGTAGCCTCTGCCGGCAGGGGATTGACCTTTCCTAAAACTAATGCACAAAAGTAAATCTTCGCTGTCTTCTCTAAGAGCTCACACACGGTGAACGCCTCACGCATTGTCCGACCAATGCCCACGGCTCCGTGATTAGGCAGTAGTACTGCATTTCTCTCCCCTAGAGCGGCAACAGCATGGTCAACTAGTTCTTGGCTGCCAGGAAAAGCATACTTAGCCAATTTTATCTCGCCTCCGATAAAGGTAACCTGGTCATCCAGAATAGCTGGAATTTCAACGCCAGCTACCGAAATGACACTAGCGAAAACTGAGTGAGTATGAATTACAGCATTGATGTTCTTCCTGGCTTGATAGATGCCGATGTGTAACATCGTCTCTGCTGAGGGAGCCAAGTCTCCTTCCACTGGTTCGGCTTCGAAGTCAATTACCTGTATATCATCAATAGTGAGTGAATCATAATATCGAGAACTAGGAGTAATCGCCAGTAGCTCCCTGCCACTTTCAGAGGGCAAGCGCAGGCTGACATTCCCAGATTTGCCTATTACCAAGCCCTTCTCCAGCATTTTTTGACTTGTCTCCAATACCAGCCTTTTTTCTTCCTGCCACTTGCTCACTTTATTTCCTCACTTAATCTTTCCAACCATTTAGCGGTGGTAGTCCACTTTTGATAATATTCAGCGTATTCCAGGGCAGACAGGCGATCAGGCTCAACAACTCTAAATCGGGGTGTCATCGCCTTCATGCCCTCTTCTAAATTGGAATAGGCTCCTGAGCCAACAGCCGCACATACCGCTGCTCCCAACGCGGAGACTTCAGTTACCTCAGGGATAAAGACAGGGACCTCAAGCACATTGGGGAGTATCTGAGCAAGGCACTGGCTTTTAGCTAGGCTACCGCCAATTTTCACTTCTTCTACCTTCAATCCTGAAATGGCTTCTAACTGAAGGCAATTAGCTTTGATAGCAAAACAAAGGTTTTCCAGCGACGCTCTTACCAGATGAGTCCGCTGGATATTAGTTGCGCTAAGGGGCACTGGAAAAAGAAAACCACCGAACTTCATTGTCAGATGGCTCATGTTCATAGTTGCCGGACCAATGAAAGCTCGCACTTCCTCGGCTCCCAGTGGAACCTCCGATGCCAGGCGATCCATCAGGTTATAGACTTCTTCCCTTGAGGAATCTTCCTGACCGAACATCATTTGTTTAAGCCAGTGATAAGCGTTTCCCGCTTCTCCGGCGTTACTTTCCAAAATCCATCTCCTCGGCAGTGGATAACAACTCGTCCAAATTTTAGCTTCAGGGTCAAGGACTGGCTTATCAGTTACCATTTGAACAGGAGCACTCCATCCTAAGACGATGCCCACTTGACCTTTCTCCTTTACTCCCATGCCGATTAAGCCACAATGGGTGTCCGGGGCTGCCTGCACCACTGGTGTGCCTTCCATTATACCCGTCTCTGTGCCAGCCTGACGGGTAACTTTTCCCACTTGGCTCCCGGCAGTAACAAATTCTGGGTAGATGCTCTCGGGTAAATCCAGAAGTTCTTTTAACCTACTAGACCATTGGCGACTCCGTATATCAACTAATCCTAGCTCATTAGCCCCACAAACTTCACTCACTCGCTCACCAGATAATCTGAAGATAATCCAGTCACTTATACTTAAAACAGTGGCAATCCTACTGTAGGTCTCAGGCTGGTTAGCTTTAAACCACTTTAGCTTGGCGGGAACAAAAAGGAAAGAAGGCGTATGACCAGTAAGGTGATAGATCTCGCTACCGAATTCGTTGTCTATTGAGATACCTTCGGTTAGTGCCCTGAGGTCAATATTGGGTCCGGCGTAGAGTTCCCCTCCGTTTTTATCCAGAAATACCGCACCCTCCCTTTGGCTGGTGGCACTGATACCCACTATGTCCCTAGTGTTGATGCCACCGTTGTTGAGAGTTTCCTTTATATTATCGCAAATTATGCGCCAGAACTTGTTAGGATTAAACTCTTTGGCAAGAGGACTAGCACCATTAAGTGATTGATAACTCCACTCCTTGTGACAAAGCGAGACGACATGTCCAGTGAAGTCAGCAATAAGGCAGCAGACACCGCTAGTACCAGCATCTATAGCCAGGATGTATTTAGACAGCATTTCCTTTCCAGACCTCCAGATTGACCAGATTTTTTGGCTGCTTGCCATCAATAAATCTCTCTAGGTCCTCGACCATCATTTGAGAATACCGTGCCACGGTACCATCCGTAGCACCACCGATGTGGGGAGTCAAAACTACGTTCTCCAGTGTCAGAAGCAGACTCTTGGGGGATACTGGGTGTGTCTCATAAGTGTCGAAGGCAGCGCCAGCGACACGCCTGTGCTTAAGGGCGCGGTGAAGCGCCCTCTCGTCCACGATCTCCCAGCCTGCGGTATTTATCAGGTAGGCATTAGGCTTCATGAGTCCGATTTCATCTGCACCTATTAAGCCTGTGGTCTCAGGTGATGTTGAGCAATGAATGGTAACAAAGTCAGACTTCCTCATTAATTCATCCAAGCCTACTCGCCTGCCACCAACTTGGGCTATCTTTTCTGGATTGACATAGGGGTCATATACCAGTATGTTCATGTCAAAGGCATGAAGCCTTTTAGCTACCTCAGAGCCAATTGCCCCAAAGCCAACTATGCCGGCTACTTTACCGGCTAGCTCAACCCCGCGCAGTGCGACATAGGGATCTACTGGGTCGAGCCAGCGTCCTGACTGCACTAAAGAATGTGCCTCTGGAATACGTCGGGCTATGGATAACATCAATCCAATGGTAAGTTCAGCCACAGAAACGGCGTTTCTGGCTGGGGTATTGACCACTAGAACCCCGTGTTTCGTTGCTGCCTTTAAATCTACGTTGTTCACCGAAGCGCGGCAAATTCCGATAAAGCGGAGCTTATTGGTATTCTCAAAAACCTCGTCAAAAATGAAGTCAGCTTCAACTACCACAATTTGTAAATTGTTATTCTGGATACGCTCAATCAACTCTTCTGGTGAGAGTAGCCTTCTGGTATCCATCCAGCTTTCATAAATTACGTCCACTCTCTTTTTTAGTCGCTTCAACGCCAATGGGTGAAATGGAGCTAAAATGAGTGCCTTTTTGGTATTAATGGTCATAAATTTGATGGACTCCCCCCTTCACCAGTTCCAGAGAACAGCCCAAGGTAATTATTTCAAGGGCTTGTTCCTCATCAACCTCAGTGTCCACACATCCATCTTTGGTTAACGGGATAACGACTATGGGAGGCATCAGGTCATCGCTATCGGTAAGCTCTTGCACACCGTGAACTCCTTCCTCTAACTCTTTCTGGCAAGCTACAGCTACAATTGCCCGAGGGCGATTTTCCTTGACGTAGTTCACCGCCAGACGTCCTCCAGGGGCAATACATACGCCTTTGTAACCGAGGTTCATAGCTGCTTTGCGTAGGTGATTGATCGTGCAGTCTGGATTACATTCACAGCACTCCAGTCCCCACTTTCCGTATTTACCTTGGCAAGTCTCACTGCAGCGCAGGCAATGAGGCAGTAGCAAAATCCTCTGAGAAGGGTCTACTAGGGACAACCGCTCCTCAGCACTAGTCGTATTCACTTTACACCACCTCCAAAGAGGTTTTGTATCGCGCCAGAGCAATTAAAGGAAAGTATATTCGGTATAAGTCATATCTCAGGTAGAAGGCTCTGGGAAATCCAGTGCCAGTATAGGTATCCTCCTGCCAGGACCCGTCCTCTCTCTGTGTATGCAATAGATAGTTGATACCTCTTTTGACAGACGGGCTAGCATGCTCACCAGCTGCGATCAATCCCGAAAGTGCCCAGGCAGTTTGAGATGCCGTGCTTGGACCGACCCCCCGACATTGCGCGTCCTCATAGGTATGGCAGGTTTCTCCCCAGCCTCCGTCCTGATTCTGGTGAGATACCAGCCAGGAGACTGCCCGGCGAACATAATCTTGCTGCATATCTTCTCCTAGCGCTAACAAGCTGACCAAGACTAAACCCGTACCATAGATATAATTTACGCCCCAGCGACCATACCAAGCTCCGTCGGCTTCTTGTTCTTTTCTGAGATAGGATAGAGCCTTCTCAAGCGAGGAGTCGTCCTTGTTAAGTTCTGCCAGTAGTTCAATGGCGTGAGCGGTGACGTCGGGGCTGGTTGGGTCAAGAGGGGTCATGAAATCAGCAAAGGGAATGTGTGCTAGAACTTTCTTATTATTGTTCCGGTCAAATGCCGCCCAGCCTCCATTATTGCTCTGCATAGCTACTACCCACTGCTGACCTCTTTTGATGGCGTCAGCTTGGCAAACATCATCTTCTCCCCGAAGCTGCACCCTGAGTAATGCTCTGGGAACCAGGGCGGTATCATCAATGTCAGGGTAAAGGTCATTCTCAAACTCAAAAGCCCAGCAGCCAGGCTCAATTTTGGAATTCTTGACCTGCCAGTCACCGCCAATTCGAATTTCTTGTTTAAGTAGCCAGTGAGCTGCCTTGACCAGTGCCGGGTGGTCGGCTGGTAGACCAGATTCACGAAGTGCAATCACTGTCCAAGCCGTATCCCAGACTGGAGAAGTGGCTGGCTGCAGCCGAAAAGTACAGCTATCCTCTATGATGAAGTCTTCCAATCCCCTTAGTCCCTTAGCCATAACCGGGTGGTCAAGGTTGTAACCAAGGCACTTAAGAGCTATTAGAGAATATACCCAGGGTAGCATGATTCCTCCCCAGCTCCCGTCAGCCTCTTGATGCTCTACGATCCATCTCTCTGCCCGACGCAAGGCAAAACCACGCCCTGGCTTCAATGGTAACTTCTCCCAGGCTTTGAAAAGCCGGTCTAGCCAAAGGAAGAAACTCCTCCAGCTGAAAAACTTCTGAATCTTACCGGAGAAGTAACGCTGGTTGTCCTCAGGCTCTACATATAACTCAGAAATGCGCGCAAATTCAGGTACAGGGCACACTGGTCTTTTGGTCAGAACCACCATGAGCGCTACGATAGTAGCACGCGACCAGCTAGCAAACTCGTAGATATTAAAGTAAAACCAGTTAGGGAGAAGGATAATCTCTGGAGGCATAGCCGGCGTTCCACGCCAATCGAATTGACCGAAGAGAGCAAGCCATATTTTAGTCAGCGTATTTGCCTTGGTTATTCCACCCTGACTTAAGACAAATTCCTGTGCCCGCTGCATAAATGGCTCAGTGGGTGCTACCCCAGCCAGCTTCAGAGCAAAATAAGCCTGTATCGTTACATTTAAGTCACCAGGACCACCATAGTAGCTGCTCCACGAGCCATCGGCACGCTGTTTACTTTTTACATAGTTGACTATTTTACGCTGTCTCTCTGGGTCAATTTCGCCCGTCATAAAGTAGATGAGCGGTATATAGCCAGCAGCCACAGTGACATCCGCCTCAAGCTCGCCCACCCAGTAACCTTCCTGGCTTTGACGGCTAAGAAGATAGTCCTGAGCTTTGGTGATGGTCTGCCCCACAACGCTCAGTTCTATCTCTGAGGATAGAGTCGATTCGGCTATTTGACCCTGAGTTTGGGTTAAATCTCTTGACAACCTGTTACTCCTTCATAAATTGGTAAATTGCCGATAATGTTACCGAGCATAGCCGTTTTGCCTGAACCACCTGACCGCCTTTTCAAAAGATTCTTCGACTGGTGTCTGAGGTAAGCCCAATTCCCGGATAGCCTTGGAACAGTCAAAGTGCCGGAATTTGCGTGCTGCCCTAACTGCCGATATTGGGACTCGAGGGTGTCTGTTTAAAATCTTCCCTGAAACAAACTCATCAGCGTAAGCGACTCCCAGAGCCAGCCAAAGTGGAATTTCAAGTCTCGGGGCTTTAATGCCAGTTATCCGCTCTAGAACGCCGAGAATTTGCTGGAAAGTAAGATTCTTATTGCCCAGTATGTATCTCTCACCGATGCGCCCTTTCTCTAGAGCCAGGACATGTCCTTTAGCTACGTCCTCCACATCAACTATGTTTAGGCCAGTGTTGACACAAGCGGGCATTCGCCGATTGAGGAAGTTAACAATGAACTGACCGGTAGGTGTTGGTTTAACGTCATAGGGTCCCACTGGCACAGTAGGATTGACCACAACCAGGGGTAATCCTTCATGACACATCTTCAGGGCAAGCTTCTCTGCCAGATATTTTGATTTCTTATAATGACCGGGTAAGTCATTAGGGTTTGTTTCCATTTCCTCAGTACCCAGATTGCAGTTGGTAATCCCGATTGTGGACTCGGTGCTGGTATAGATAACCTTTTTTATTCCTCTATCTCGGGCAGCGGCGAGTGCGTTTTCGGTACCTTGTACATTCGTTTCATAGATAATTCTCGGGTCAGGAGCCCAGAAGGTATAGGCAGCAGCGACGTGAAAGAGCACATCGCAGCCGTCCAATGCTCTATCCAGGGAGATTCTATCCCGTAACTCTCCAATAACTATCTCTATGTCCAGATCCTGGATGTTTTGCTGATTGCTCTGTTTTCTTACCAAGGCTCTTACCTGATAGCCCTGTTTCAAAAGCTCACGCACCAGGTTGCCACCGATGAATCCGGTCGCTCCGGTAACTAGTGCTTTCATCTCAACATTCTCCGTCTATTTAACAGCCAGTCAAAAGGCAGTCGACAAAAGTAGTCAGGCTCTTTCTTGCCTGCCGTGTATTCCAATAAAGGGTAAATAACTCTGTCAGGTGTTGAGGATGGAAAAGGAAATAGGGAACCATCTTTTTCCATTGCCATTTACCGTTTGAAGTCAGCATTTGGTCAAAGGGCGGGAGGCTATCCTGCAGTATGTCGGAAATAGAGCGGACCGCCATGAAAGGAATCCGTCTGCTGGCAGCGATTCTGGCAATCCAGTAACTCTCCATATCCACGATATCCGCACAAAAAGCTTTGCCCAGTGTCCGCTTCGCCTCTGCGGTACAGATGGCTTCCGCTACAGTAACGCTGTTTCCGTAGCCAAACCTGATCCCTGTGCCTTCAAGACTCTGTGATACTAAAGAAACTAGGCTGGCATCGGAAGAGTAAGCCTCTCCTAACTTTGGGCGTCGTCCGGTGAAACCGTCTGCGCAATGCAATGTTGAACAGATAATGACATCGGCGACCTTCAATTCTTTGGTTAGTGCCCCAGCAAAACCTAGGGAAATCAACATGGTAACGGGATACCGCTCTAAAATAAACTTGGTGGCTATTTCTGCCCTCTTCTTGCCAATTCCAGTTTGTACCAGTAGAATGTCGCTGTTTTCATGTTTACCCTTGTATATGTGGCAATCCTGCCAGGCAAGGGCTTCTTCCAGAATCATATGCTTTTGCAGGTCAACTACCTCTTCTTTTAGTGCACCTAAGAGGGCTAACATCATAACTCCTACGTCGAAAAGTTCCACGTTATGGTTCGCCAGAGGCTGGGTAAGCTCTTGCTAACCTCACCCAAGGCACTGGCTTCAAAGCCACAGTGAACCATACAGTTGCTACACCGCGGGTCATTACCCACGCCATACTTCTCCCAGGGAGTCTCCTCCATTAGCTCCCGAAAAGACTGACAGTGCCCGTCAGTGATGAGGTAACAGGGTCTCTTCCAACCTTTGGGATTCCTTGTCGGAGTACTCCACGGTACACAAGCTAGCTCCCTTTTCCCGGCTAGAAACTCCAAATAAATGGGCGTATTGTAGAAGCGAAACCGCTTGCGTAGCTTATAAATAGGTTGAAAGGCATCAACGACTTCTTTGCGGGAAAGAAAAACGTCACTATTTACTGAGTCGTAACTGAAGGCTGGCGAAACCATGATGCCATCAACAGGTATCTGGGAGAGCAGTGTGAAAAGCTGCTCTATTTCTTCAAGATTTGTCCCTCGGTAAAGGGTGGTGTTGATAAGCACTTGAAAGCCGGCTCTTTTGGCTGCCTTTATTCCGGCAACGGCAGTCCTGAAAACGCCTTTCCGTCCGGCGAATCTATCATGAGACTCAGCCAAACTATCAAGGTGAAGAACGAAGCTAATATAGGGACTCGGCTTGAATTTTCTCAGCGACTCTTCCAGCAGCAACCCGTTAGTGCAGAGGTGGACAAACCGCTTCCTGGTAACAATCCCGCTAACAATTTGTCCAATATCAGGGTGGAGCAGGGGTTCGCCGCCGGTGATGGAGACCACCGGGGCATCTGCCTCATCAACCGCAGCCAAACATTCATCAGCGGAAAGCATATTATCAAGAATGTCCCGGTACTCTCTGATGCGCCCACAACCGGCACAAGTCAAATTGCAGCGAAAAGTGGGCTCCAGCATCAACACCAGTGGGAAGCGCTTTCTGCCCTGAAGCTTATTCTTCATTAAGTATTTGGCTAGGGACAGTGAAAGTTGCCAAGAGAATCCCATATCAGCCTCTCAATTTTCTTTTTAGAAAGGGCGAACCCTTCAGTTCTGTCAGGCTGGCAGCACCAATGCAAAACATTGATATTTTGAGTACCTCTATGATTTCCTGAAGCGCTGCCATCACGCACTCGGCTGAGACACTGGCTGCATTTAATAAGGGTGCAGCTATGCCGGCAGCATCAGCGCCCAGAGCAATCGCTTTGGCTACATCCAAGCCTGACCTGATGCCACCACTGGCAATTAGGGTCAGTTTCGGGGCACCCCGTTTCGCCATTTGTATGGAATCCGCGGTAGGAATACCCCATGAGGCGAAAGCAGCCGCAGTATTATTATCTGTCTCATTGTGTGCCCGATATCTCTCCACCTCGCTCCATAAGGTGCCACCAGCACCGGCTACATCAATCCCAGCAACTCCAACATCAGCTAGTTTTCTAGCTACATTTTCTGAGATCCCCCAGCCCACCTCCTTCACTATTACCGGAACACGGAGCTCACGACAGACCAGCTCGATCTTGCTGAGCAGATTGGCAAAGTTAGTATTGCCATCAGGTTGCAATGCCTCCTGGAGAGGGTTCAAATGCAAAATCAGGGCATCAGCATCTATCATTTCTACTGCCTGCCGGCATTCACTAACACCGTATCCGTAATTTAGTTGCACCGCCCCTAGGTTGGCGAAGAGTAGAATGTCAGGGGCTACATCCCGCACCTGGTAGGTCGGTGCTGTCCTAGGATCATCAATGAGACACCTTTGGGAGCCCACTCCCATCGCCAGTCCCATGACCTGAGCCGCCTCCGCCAGGTTTTGATTAATGGGCGCTGCGGCATCAATGCCACCAACCATAGAAGAAATAACGATGGGGGCGTTAAGTCTTTTCCCAAACAAGTGGGTTGACAGATCGACACTATCTAGGGCAATCTCAGGCAGAGCCTGGTGGACAAACTGATAATCTTCCAGACCGGTAGATATCTCTTTGAACTTGACATCATTATTCAAAGCAATGTCAAGGTGCTCTTGCTTGCGTTGTCCATTCGCTTGGTTAGTAGTCAGAAACTCGGTATGATCTGACAATTGGCTCCTCCAACTTGAATGTTAAAAGTTTCGCTCTACCACAAAATGGGCTACTTCTTCTAACTCATACTTAACTGATGCCAATAACGCCAGCTTATTTATTGCTTTAATGGCTTCATGACAGTACTTTTCTGCTGTCTTCTGAGCTTGGGGTCGAGCCCCAACCGACTCCAGAATTCGCAACACGGTGACTATACCTTTCTCACCAACCGTTCCGTTTTGATAAACATTTATCAGTTCTTTTCTTAAGCCGTCCCCAGTCTTCTCCAGGGCATATAAAATGGGAAACGTCTTTTTCCTACGCCAGATATCGCTTCCCAATGGCTTACCGGTTATTTTGTTATCACCCCAAATGCCGATAATGTCGTCTCTAATCTGGAAAGCCAGTCCCAGGTTCCTGCCAATGTCTCGAAAGCTCTCTATCACTGGCTTATCATCAGTACCCAGCAAAGCTCCGATCTCCAGCGAGCAGGCGATGAGAGCTGCGGTTTTCCCCTCAATCATGCTCAGGTAGTCGTTCACGCTGATGTCAAAGCGGCTTTCATAGCTGATATCTAAGTACTGACCCTCAATCAGTCTGAGGCTGGTTTCATCTATAAGGTATTGAGCACACAATTGCTTCTCTAATGGAGCACCACGCTCCCGAAGTCGCAACAACGTCACGTTAGCCAGCAGACGCATTGCCGTCCCAGCGTTGATTGCCTGTGGCTTTCCCCATATACTCCAGACGGTGGGACGATGCCGTCTTTCTCTGTCATCATCCTGGATATCATCATGGATTAGAGAGTAGTTATGCACCAGCTCGATTGCTGCCGCAGCTGGTAATGCCAGGTGATAGTCTCCTCCTACAGCCTGGCAGGCGAGCAAGCACAGCGTGGGACGTAGTGCCTTGCCTGCCGGGTTTGGCAAGGGATTACCCTTATCGTCCACCCAACCGAAGTGGTATCGCATCATATGATATAAGGGTGATTGCCACTGGGCTAGCGTCAATTTCAGCTCAGCATCAATCTCAGCACGATACTTCTCAAAGACGGCAGGTAACTTCACCAACTTACTTCCTCGCGCTGCTTAATAGATGCCTCAGCAAGAAGTTCTGGAAACGAGGTCTTGATGCGCCGGGCTATACCCTCGGTATCAAGGTCAAACATGGAACGGAACACCTTCTGGGTACCGTGTTCAACAAACGTGTCTGGCAAGCCGAGGCACTCCACCCTCACCTGGGCTAATTTACTGTTTCCCAACAGCTCCAAGACGGCACTGCCAAAGCCTCCGGCGAGTGCATTCTCCTCTACAGTTAGAAGTCTCTTAGTTTTCATAGCCAGTTCTAGCACAAGTTTCGAGTCCAGAGGCTTGACAAAGCGAGCATTAGCCACGGCACAATGAAGGTCTTCCTCTGCTAATCGCTCGGCTGCGGCGAGAGCCGGGTACACAGTTGAGCCGATGGCTAATATAGCCAGGTCTGATCCCTCTCTAAGCATCTCACCTTTACCAATAGGCAGTTGCACTAAATCTGGCTTGAGGGGTATACCTTCTCCTTTACCTCTTGGATAGCGAACCGCCATTGGCTGTCCGGTGTTGACCGCCGTAAAAAGTAGGTGTTGAAGCTCGTCTTCATCCTTGGGAGCAGCCACAATCATATTAGGGATGCTGCGCAGATAAGAAATATCAAAAGCACCTTGATGTGTCTTGCCATCATCGCCCACAATGTCGGCTCGGTCAATGGCGAAGACCACAGGAAGGTTCTGTATGCAAACATCGTGAATGACTTGATCGTAAGCACGCTGCAAGAAGGTAGAGTAGATGGCAGCAATAGGAATGAATCCCTGGGTAGCTAGCCCGGCGGCGAGTGTCACCGCATGTTGCTCACAAATACCAACGTCAAAAACACGGTCGGGAAACTCAGCAGCAACCGACTCCAGTTTAGTCCCGTCGAGCATAGCTGCGGTAATAGCCACCACCTTCTCATTCTCCCGCATCAAGCGAAGAACAGTTTGAGCAAAGATGTGGCTATAAGATGGAGCGTTGCTGCTTTTAGTACCACCAGGCGAGACACCATGAAATTTAGTAGCATTGGCTTCAGCGGCAGCGTAGCCCTTGCCTTTCTTAGTGAGAACATGAACCAGTGTTGGCTTAAATTCAAAGTCCCGCGCCCGGCTCAGTGCTGCCTCTAGCTCTCTGATATTGTGACCATCCACTGGTCCCAGATAAATAAAGCCAAGCTCCTCCCAGAAGGCGCTAGGAAGAAGGGCTCTTTCAAATTGGCTCTTAATGCGTTTGCTGAGCATCCAAGCCAATTCTCCAAAAGGCAAACGGGTGACAGTCTTCCTGGCTTCTTTCTTGGCAAACTCGTACCTCGGATCGAATCTTACTTGGTTAAGTAGCTTGGAGACGGCGCCAATGCTTGGGGAGATGGCCATTCCGTTATCATTCAAGATCACGATTAATTTGGTACCCAGATGTCCAGCATGATTAACCGCCTCAAAAGCCATGCCAGCACCAAGGGAGCCGTCACCAATGACTGCCACCACATGATGGCTTCTTTTGTCCAAATCTCGGGCTAGAGCCATTCCCAAGGCTGCTGAGACAGAAGTACCAGCATGCCCAGCACCGAAAGCATCATGCGGGCTCTCAGCGCGGTCAGGAAAACCTGACAACCCGTCAAATTGGCGGAGGGTGGCAAAATGCTTCTTTCTGCCGGTTAGCAGCTTGTGGGCATAGGTTTGATGCCCCACATCCCAAACTATTTTGTCTTTAGGGCTATCAAAAACGCGGTGCAAGGCAATAGTCAGCTCGACAGCGCCGAGATTAGAAGCAAGATGTCCCCCGTTTAAAGACACCCTCTGGATTAGAAGCTGTCTGATTTCAGCAGCAAGCTGTTCAAGCTCCGATTTTTCCAGAGCCTTCAGGTCGGTAGGAGAGTCAATTTTGTCTAGTACCGTTACCATGCCCACTTCAGTCTGATTGATACATCGGCAGGTGATAGCATAGGCAGTCAATGCATCGCCTGACGATGCTTATCCTAGCATGGAGCGGCAGCCTTGTCAAGAGGTTGTAAGCGGATTTTTACCCCAGGCGAAAGGGGGAAGGTCAGACAATTTTTTGAGGGTGATAGAAGCAGAATTACATAAAGGCTATAGTAGCAGCACGTGAAGCAAGCTTTCTTACTCACTGTTTTGTCATTGAAGGTCGCTTAATCCAGTCACCAGACCACCAGGCTTCTCCCTTCTGCTCACCATGCCCTATTCTGGCTTCAACTAGAGCGGGAATGAGCAGAAAAGCCAACATGGAGAGAGACAAAGTGAGCATACCAAACAAGCCAAGGCTACCCCAGAGATTGTGGCTAACCATGGCTAGAGAGATTGAGCCGATCGTTATCAAAGCTCCAACTTTTAGTACTCGTTGTCGCAGGCGAACGAAGGTGGCTGAGGTTACGCCTAGCACTATGAGAACTGAAGCCATGGCTACGTCCCATTGATATAGTGTTGCCCCTGCATTTTGAAATAAGCCACCCAGCTGCTCGATTTTGAAAATCCAGCTTCCCAGGATTGGCAGAGGAACAAGCATTAAAGAAGCTAGAATCCAGTCCCTTTTTACTACTCGAATAGTCGTTGAAACGATAATCCAGAGAGAAAGGAAACAAAAAATGAGGTATACCCCTAATAGCCAAACATTTGGGGGAAGCCCTTCTTCCCAGAGAAGAAAAGATACAGTTTGCTTTGCAACAAACCGGGAGCTATAACCGATAATTAGAAGAGGAAGTAAAGAATAACCAACCCATGAATATAGCCAATTTGGCTTACCATGCCACCACCCGAACAGTGTTACCAAGACGATCGAGGCAAAGGCAATTGGTGCCAGGACAAGATGGTGCCAAAGATGAGTAACAAATAGCCCAGCAATAATAAGATGGGGTAATGAAGTTATTGCTGCCTCACTCCAGCTTCCTTTGCTATATGCCTCATACATCAGCCGAGCTACCACTCTGGCTCGACCGAAGCATCTAATGGCATCTCTGACCGCATCTCTTTCCGACATGCCTTGTTCCTGTAGTTCCGTTACCCTCTCCTGGAAATAGGTGTATACCTCACTTAAGACCCGCTTTTCTGTAAGGGGATCTAGATGAAGATGCGATCTGACTTCGTCTAAATAATTCCTAACCTCGGGCAACATGGCTTAAACTCTACCATTATGAGCTACTAGGCTTGAGAATGAGGTTCATTGCAGTAGTAAAATTCTGCCACATAGCTATCTTTTTTCTCAGCACCTTTTTCCCTTTTTCAGTTATCCGGTAGTATCGCCTTTCCTGCCCGTTTGGCATTTCTTGCCACTGACCTCGGATAAGTCCCTCATTCTCCAATTTACGAAGAGCCGGATAAACTGTTCCTTCCTTGAATTTAAAAAATCCCTTACTTTTTCTTTCTGTTTCCTTGATTAACTGATAGCCGTAGGTGTACTGCAACTCATCCACCAAAAAAAGCAGTAAGGCTTCTGTGTTCCCTCGTAGCAAATCCGGCAGATAATCTGACTCAATACCTCGCATGGCAATTACCTCGTCTCCCTATGCCCCAATATAGCGCATACCTAGCTGCATGTCAAGCAATGCCATGCGGATAATGATAATCATCACACAATAATTACATACATGGCTGTTTGTTACCTTGCCCTTTTCCTAATAGCATCTGCCTCTCAATTGTCGTAACTACATTCTTATGCCCAAGGATGAGGATATTCATAGAGCATTGACAATCCCACGAATAGGACTATAATTAAGTCACCTGATGTGGAAGAATAGGATACCGGCTAGGTTTATCCTAGTATTGTGGCCTGTGATAGACAAGCTCCTGCGCTTGATTTATCGCATCAAGCCCCTAAGAGCTGACGCTAATGGCATCATTTGCCTGGAGCTTCGTCGCTACTATGGTCGTCCCATCACGCTAGGTGACGGCTCCCAAATCAAAGGTGGTGATGGGATTATAGAACTTCATGTCAATAATGCCTGGTTTAAGAAAAGGCGACAGCTGAATCTAAAGACCTCAAGTTTGCCCAGCCTAGTCCTTCACAGTTTCGTTCAGGATCTCGCCTTCCTAGCTGAGCAAATAGCCAATGGAATGTTTGACAGAGTCGTTGCTCTTCACGGCATTACCCTTCTGCACGGCGGCGCCAAGCGGCTGGGCTTCCAAGTCGAGGAACTGCCCGATAGCTTGTGGAAGAAGGGAGCCCGGTTCTACATGGCAGGGTTAATGCAAATGTATCATTTACGCCAGGGATTCAAGTTTACAGACAAGCCACCCGAGCTTAGAGAGGTTTGGCTTTCCAGAGCAGAACTTTTAGCGAGATATAGCCCGATACACTCCTGAAAGCTAGATTTCTTAGGCTGAAGACATTGCTTCCGCCCGAAGAATTTCAGGAACCGTGACGAAATCAAAGCCTCTTTCCTTGAGCACCTCGATTATTACCGGTAAAGCTTTAAGCATCTGGCTCCGGTCATAGCTCTGTCTATTAGCGCGACCATCATGCAGTACAATTATACTCCCTGGCCTGGCTCGTTTAACGATGGACTGAACAATCTCAGCGGCGGACTTGTCTGTCTTCCAATCGTTGGTCATATTGTCCCAAGTAACTACCCGATAGCCCAGACGACGAACAGTATGCATCAGCCAAGGAGTACGAAAGCCATGGGGCGGGCGGAAGAGTTCTACGTGACACCCGGTGGATTGGTGGATGACCTGATGGGCTAACTGGACCTCATAAGCGGCAGCCTTGCCCCACTTTAGGCATAATAGCTTGTAGTGATGGTAGGTGTGATTACCCAGGATATTGCCAGTGGTTAACGCCCGCCGGCAGACTTCAGGATGGCGTTGAACGTTTTGTCCGACGACAAAAAAAGTAGCCTTTATCCCGTATTGTGTCAATATACTGAGAACTTGAGATGTGTAGGGCTCATTGGGACCGTCATCAAAGGTCAGCGCGATTTGGCGACGATTCCGATTGCCATTTGACCATACCTTACCGTAGAACCGGGAGTGTGGATTGACGCCATGATATACAAAGAAGGCGCCAAGGCCAGTAACCTCTGCCAGATAAAGTAACCTTCGAAATGTCTCAATCAAGGGGCTAGAATGGAGCCAGAATAAACCAAGGAAGAGGACGAGATACCTGATCGACCAACGAACCCTTTGCCACGAAAGGTTTGATGCCACTCTCTGCTGTGCTCTCCTCGGCCAATCCTCTAGATTTTCAGGAATAGGCTTCTGCCAGAACAGGACTGAGAAATAATCCACGATCCAGTTCCAGTATTGGGTCACTACCCCTATCCTTTTCAGCCGGCGGGCTGAGGTCAGAACAAATAACCAGGGTATAATGGCTCCCTTACCTTTATTCTTCAAACGCAAAGAAAGCTCATACTCTTCTCCGTAGAATTTAATACTGGTATCAAATCCACCAATTTCTAGTAATACTGACCGGCGCACGGCGAAGTTAGATCCCCATAGTGCACCGCCTTTCTTACAAACTCGACGAAAAAGCTGATCTAGGCAAATGTTGATGAAATTACCGATGTAGGAGGCAATTTTGGCGATTCTGCCGGCATCAAAGTAGGCATATGGTCCACTTATCACCACCGTCCTGGACTTCCGGTCAAAACGCGATACAAGAGTGGAAAGCCAGCAAGTTGGTGCCTGGCTATCAGCATCGATAAAGGCAATTATGTCACCTCTGGCTGCTTCCGCTCCCTTTTGCCGGGCGCAGGCTGGACTCCGCTTATTTTCATAGACAACTTTAGCTCCCCAATCAAGAGCTATCTTGGCGGTATTGTCTGTGCTGGCGTTATCAACCACGATAACCTCACAGGTTCCGGTGTAGTCCTGATTCCTTATGGACTCCAGGCACAGGGGCAAATATTTTTCCTCATTATAAGCAGGTATTACCACCGATACATGGGGCACTCTTTCAATGTCAGCCATTTTTACGTACTGTTGTAAATTCGACACCAATAATTTTCCTCTTTTAGAAAGCGGCTGACGCCATTATACCACGTAGTATGCTTCGGCTGTAGATCGATAGTGGTGGACTAGGGAAAACAGTCAATGGATTGCTGCTGAATCATTAAGCTGGCATAATGATTCGGTTAAAGTGCCGGAAAATGCCTTAGACAACCTTACTCTTGCCGTCTACCCATAAGCAGTTAGTTCTTCAGAATTTTTGCCCCAACCTTGCATGGGTTTATTAAGTCACTCGGCACACCTCTTATTAATGAAATGGTGCTACCCAACTTGAAATTATACGAAATGACGAAATATGACTTGATAATGCGTTTGAGTTTATTTATTGACAGCGGCCATTTAGAGACTTATATTTATGGGAAATTGAGCACGAAAGGAGGGAACAAGGATGTCTAGCACATCAACATTATTATTACTATCTGCATTGAATTGGCTTCACTTAGTGGCAACGGTAACTTGGATTGGTGGCATTGTTACGAACATGTTTCTTATCGTGCCTACCGCTAGGGAAAATCTTGAACCACCAGTGATGTCGCGTTTTATGGGCTCATTTACCAAAAGGTTGCGTCCTATAATCTACATATGTATGGCAGTTCTTGTTGTCACCGGTTGGTTCATGATGACAATAAACCGGCATTATTTGGGCGCATTCGGTTTTGGCAATCTTTGGACTGTATTCGTATTGACAAAACACATATTGGTAGTTGTCTTAATTATAATAGGAATCTATATCTTGCAGGTTCTATTTCCAAAGATTGGGCAACTAGCTGCCAAGGGACCCTCTCCGGAACTTACCAAACTACAACAGGCTCAAATGCGATTGGGTATGGCAGCCATAGCAACATCGTTATTGGTTCTTCTCTTTACGGGCATTAGTGGCGCTATTTCAGCTCTCCCATAACTTGACCTTGGGAACATAATGAAAGGCTGATTTATAGACACGCACTACTTTCCACTCATTAACTTTGGATGTTTAATGTCACAAACCGCCATAGTGAAAAGTAAACTCCAAACAGGCAGCCTAGTAGCAACTCATTCGCGTTCAACCTCAGTATAACTAATAATAGTTGGAAGTTGAGCTGGGAGGAGAAATCCCCTAATATATACTATATCTGGGTATGCGTAAAGGAGGAGAAATGACAGACAGATTAGAGGTAAACTTTGCCGGAGTAAAGTTACGTAATCCTGTTATTGTGGGGTCGGCTTTACCTACCTGGAATGGTGAGACCTGTAAGAAGTTGGGTTTAGTCGGTGCCGGAGCAATTATCCCCAAGACCTTCGGACCACCGGCTACCTTTGCCAGACATCCCCGCTGTGGGCGAATGCGCTTAATTCGCCAAGATAAGGACCGCCCTTTCGGCAACATAAACTTGGAGCTCTACACCACTATGCCTATTGAGGACTGGCTTGAACGGGAGCTGGCTATTGCCGCTGAAGGGGGAGCAAAAATAATTGGCAGCATTGTGGTCGGAGCTGATATAAAACACACCGTGGAGTTAGCTCAAAAAGTAGAGGCTACCGGTCTTATCCACATGATTGAACTCAATGTTTCCTGCCCCATGCCCGATGCCCAGGTAGGCTTCCGCATTGGTCAGGATGCAGAGTTATGTTTTGCCCAGGCTAAAGCGGTAAAGGAAGTAGTTAAAGTACCGGTAGGAGTCAAAATGACTCCCAACATCTCTGATATGGTACCCGTCGCCCA
>JBHIFE010000003.1:0-31693 GCA_046760985.1 Dehalococcoidales bacterium | reverse complement strand
ATCCACTATTTCATTATGACGCGGCACCGCTGTTCTATATTTACCTTTCTGATATATGCTGTGCCTGCTTCCCTCTCTAATAAGGAAGGCGCCGCTGGTTATCAGGTATTTTATGAGGTCTTTCCTTTTCGTAAATTCATTATATAACGGATATCAGGCTAATGTCATCCCTTATTAATCAAAAAGGACAGCCTTTTTTGCCGTGCTTCGTTCAAATCCAATTGGTAGCGGGGGTTGGATTTGGGGGTGGGCTAGAATATACCCTTTTAGGGTGTTTAAGAGGGGCGAAGCCCCTCTTTTCAGATTCTTCCCCCTCTCCTTATCAAGGAGAGGGGGATTAAGGGGGTGAGGTTACCAAATAGTATTCCCAAAAGGGTCAATTTATGAGATAATGATAAAAATGGCGAGCAATATCCGTAGGCTGGGGGTATTAGTAGCCTTAACCGCGGTACTACTGCTTGGTGTTGTGCTGCTAGCCCTATCCTATACCGAGGTTGGGATAGCCAGTGAGATTGGTACTGGAGGGCTTCCCTTATCTACCTATGACCTTTCTGCTGTACCGCAATCAGTGGTTGAGGATGCCACCAGGGTGGCTATGGAGCTATTCGGGGATTACCAGGAGAAGTACGAGGATTTTGCCAACCAATTATTAGCCACTTATGTGGAGGCTAAGGATAAAGATTTTGTGGTCATCTTTAACGCCGGTGGCTGGGGGTGGAATCTACTGGAGACTTCCCCGGGCTGGCACAGTATTTTTGCCGGCATAGAAGCCGAGTTAGATAATCTGGGTTACACCTCGCTATTGCTGGACTATCAGCGAACAAGTGAAGACTGGCGGGGGATTATTGATGAGGGGGTGGAGATGATAACCTCCTATCCAGCAAAGGCGAAGGAGCTAGCCTGTAGAGTGGAATTTCTCACTGAACATGTTCCTGACCTCAGGGTTATTGTAACTGGTGAAAGTGATGGCACAGTTATTTCTGACCGTACCATGAATATTTTGCAGGATAACCCTCAGGTTTACAGTATTCGGACAGGTCCACCTTTCTGGCACAAGCCGATTATGCTGGATAGGACGCTGCTGCTGGATAATAATGGAAGAACTCCCGATTCCTTCAGTCGTGGGGATATTCCTGCTATGCTTTGGGCGAGCCTAAAGGATTTACTCGGGTTGCCTCAGCCAGAAGAGGAATCGGGCAGGATATTGAAATTCTTGAGGGCACCAGGACATGACTACCGGTGGCAATATCCCCATGTTTATTCTCAAATTACCAACTTTTTGGAGGAGAATTTCGGACTTAAATAGTATTAAGGGGGTTAAAAGTGCCGGGCAAAGTGGTTTTAGCTTACAGTGGCGGATTAGATACTTCGGTAGCCATCAGGTGGCTGCGGGAGAAGTATAACTTGGATGTCATTGCGGTTACTCTTGATGTTGGCAATGAGCGTGATTTTTTTGCTATTCAGCAGAAAGCGCTTAAAGTTGGCGCCATAAAAGCACTGGTCTTGGATGCCAAGGAGTTATTTGTCAATCATTTCGTCTTTCCGGCGTTAAAAGCTGATGCGCTTTATGAAGGGCAATATCCACTGGCGACAGCGTTATCCCGCCCGCTGATTGCCAAGCATCTGGTGGATGTAGCCTGGGCGGAGGGAGCTACCGCGGTAGCTCACGGGTGCACCGGTAAGGGTAACGACCAGGTAAGAATTGAGGTGAGTGTTCATGCCCTAGCTCCTGAACTTACTGTTATTGCCCCGGCTCGGGAATGGGGCATGAGTCGAGAAGAGACCATCAACTATGCTGAGCGCCACAGCATTCCGGTGCCGGTTACTGTTTCCAGCCCGTATTCCATTGATGAAAACCTGTGGGGGAGAAGCATTGAGTGCGGCGTTCTGGAGGATCCGTGGGTTGAGCCCCCCGAAGAAGCGTTTGCCTGGACAAAGCCACCCAGTGAGGCGCCCGATGCACCGGGCTATGTTGAGGTCAGCTTTGAGCAGGGCACTCCAGTTACTATTGATGGGCAAGCGATGGATGGTGTCAGTTTAATCCGGCGGCTGAATGAGCTGGCTGGTGGGCACGGGGTAGGCAGGATTGACCATTTAGAGAATAGGCTGGTGGGGATAAAGTCAAGGGAGGTCTATGAAGCACCGGCGGCTACCATATTACTTCAGGCACACCAGGCTTTGCAGGCGATGACCTTGTCTAAAGAGCAACTGCGTTTTAAGCAAAAGGTAGCTGTGGAATATGCTGACCTGGTCTATAATGGTCTATGGTTCTCTTCATTGCATCAAGATTTGGCTACCTATGTCCAGTTTTCACAGCGTTTTGTTACCGGAACAGTGAGACTTAAACTGTATAAGGGGAGTTCCAGTGTGGTCGGGCGGAAATCCCCCTTTTCCCTGTATAGCTATAGTCTGGCTACTTACGACAAGGGTGATGTCTTTGACCAGAGTGCCTCAGCTGGTTTTATTCACATCTGGGGGCTGCCGGTTAAAACTCAAGCTCAGGTGCAGCCAGAAACTCAAGGTGAGAGCCGGTTAAGTAAAAGGACAGCAAAGAGAACAAGGAAAGACTAGAATGAGTCATATTCGGGGTCGTTTTCATAAGGCGGCGGATAAACTGGTTACTGAATATACTGCCTCTCTCCCCTTTGACGGGCGTTTATATCGCTACGACATTGCTGGTAGCATTGCCCAGGCTAAGATGCTAGCCAAGCAGGGTATAATTTCAAAGAGAGAGGCTGAGATTATTACTGACGGGCTGGTGTCCATTAGAGAGGAAATAGAGCGGGGTAAATTTGATTTTAAGCCCGAGCTGGAAGACATCCATATGGCTATTGAAGCGCGACTGATTGAGAAGGTGGGTGAGGCGGGGGGTAAGCTCCACACTGCTCGTTCCCGAAATGACCAGGTGGCTCTGGATTTGCGTCTCTTTACTAAGGGGGCAATTTCTGAGACGCTGGCTAAGCTGAGAGAACTAGAGCGGGCTCTAATTGGTCTGGCTGAAGCCAATAAAGAGGTGGTTATACCGGGGTATACTCATTTGCAGTTGGCACAGCCAGTGTTATTGGCTCATCATCTTCTTGCCTATTTTGAGATGTTCCAGCGGGATATTGAGCGGTTTAATGATTGCCTAAAGCGTACCGATGTTATGCCGTTAGGTAGCGGTGCTTTGGCTGGTGTAACCTATAATATTGACCGGGATTTCCTGGCTCAGGAACTCGGCTTTAGCCGGGTAAGCCAGAACAGCATGGATGCTGTTTCCGATAGAGATTTTGTCCTGGAGTATGAAGCGGCGGCTAGTTTCTGCATGATGCACCTCTCTCGCCTGGCTGAGGAAATTGTGCTGTGGTCTTCAGCCGAGTTCAATTTTTTCGAGCTTGATGAGGCTTATGCCACTGGTAGCAGCATTATGCCGCAGAAGAAGAACCCTGACGTTGCCGAGCTGGCTCGGGGCAAGACCGGGCGCGTTTATGGCAGGCTTGTGGCTTTGCTAACCACGATGAAAGCCTTACCCCTTACCTATAATAGAGATATGCAGGAGGACAAAGAGGGTTTGTTTGATACTGTTGATACGCTGCTATCAACCCTAGAGGTATTGACCGGCATGATGGCAACCCTGCGGGTTAAAGCGGAAAGTATGGAGCAGGCGGTTAAACAAGGTTATATTCTTGCCACTGATTTAGCTGACTATCTGGTCAAGAAGGGGGAAGCCTTCCGCACTGCGCATAATATAGTGGCTAGGTTGGTAAGTTATGCTGCAGAAAAGGGCAAATCATTTAGTCAACTCAGCCTTACTGAGTATAAGAAATTCTCTCCTTTATTTAGAGAGGATGTTTATTCAATCAGCGTGGAATCAGCCATTGCGGCTAGGGATGTCACTGGCGGTACGGCGCCAAAACAGGTAGCGCAAGCCTTAGCTGCTGCCAAAAAAGTAATTGAACAAGAGGGATAAAGAGGGGTTATACAGTTTTAGCCACTTTGTGCTGGGTTCGTAAACACCTGGTACACAGGTTGAGCCGTTTTGGCTGACCATTTATGATGACCGTAGTCGGGTGAATATTAGGCACCCAGCTACGCTTGGTGTGGCGCTTGGAGTGGCTAACGTTATGACCGAATTGAGGTGATTTTCCACATAAATCACACTTCAATAATATTTTCTCCTTTGACTATTAAGTCGACTTATTGTAAGATACCAGTTAATACTAACACAGGCAAACAGAGCTTGGCAAGGATGGTGGGAAATGAAACAAGTCCGTTCTATCAGTGGCCAAGAGTTAAGGGAAATGTTTGCTGCGGCGGCTAGCTGGCTGGAGAAGAGTTCTTCGGAGATTGATGCTCTGAATGTTTTCCCGGTGCCTGATGGTGACTGCGGGACTAATATGTTGCTTACCATGCGTTCTACTCTGGAGGAAGCCTATCGGGCTCCTGACCGTAGCGCCTCGGCAGTGGCTCAAGCTATGGCTAAAGGGGCGCTGATGGGTGCCCGGGGCAATAGCGGCGTAATTCTGTCACAGATTCTGCGGGGCTTGGCACAGGGTTTGGCAGAAAAGGAGTCATTTACGGCTGTTGATTTAGCCAACGCCCTGCAATACTCAGCAACGATGGCTTATAAAGGGATAAGTAACCCTGCGGAAGGAACTATTCTGACCGTAATTAAGGATGTTGCCGCAGCAGTCCGGGAGCATGTTTCTGGTGATGGCGGTGATTTGATTCCGGTTATGGAGGTAGCAGTGAATACTGCTAGCGAATCAGTGGCTAGAACTCCCTATCTTCTCCAAGTGTTGCGGGAGGCTGGGGTGGTGGATGCCGGTGGACAGGGTCTATATACAATTCTGGATGGTGCTCTCCGTTACCTTAGAGGCGAGATGGAGCAGATGCGGTTCCGCAAACCCCAGATAATTGTCAGTGACATACATGCCACTAAAATGCCCCAAATGGTAGCTGCCGAAGAGGTGCCCTACGGATATTGTACTGAATTTCTGCTCAAGGGAGAGAAGCTTGACCCGGATAAGATTAGGAAGCGATTGGAGAAAAAGGGGCAATCTTTAATTGTTGTTGGTGATGAATCTGCGGTCAGGATTCATATTCATACCTTAGACCCTGGTGAAGTCATTCAGTATGCTACTGAATTGGGCACTATGCATCAGGTATCAATTCGGAATATGGACGAGCAGCACCTGGACTTTTTGGAGATGCAGAAAGAGAGGATGCCGGCAGTTGACACAGCTATTGTCGCTGTGGTCTCCGGGGATGGACTTACTGAGGTCTTTACCAGTCTGGGGGCATCGGCTATCGTTCCCGGGGGACAGACCATGAATCCCAGCACCAAGGATTTGCTCCAGGCGGTAGAGTCAGTACCTTCAGACAAGGTTATTATTCTGCCGAATAATAAGAATATAGTAGCTACTGCCAATCAGGCGCGGTCTTTGACTGAGAAAACTATTGAAGTAGTGCCTACCGAGACAATTCCACAAGGGGTAGCGGCACTTCTAGCCTTTGACTATGAGGCGAACTTGAAAACAAATACCCAGATTATGAAAAAGGCAATAACTGGGGTAAGAACTATTGAAATTACTCAAGCTACGCGCTCCACCCAGTTGGGCGGATTAAAGATTAAGAAGAAGCAGCCAATCGGTCTTCTAGATGGTGACCTTATTGCAGCGGGTAAGAATAACACCGATGTTTTTCAGCAAGTGTTAGCCAAGCTGGATTTGGACAAAGCTGAGGTAATTACTATCTACTACGGGATGGATACTAAGCAGGCTGAGGCGGAACAGATTGGTAAGAGTATCCGGGAGCAACAGCCGCAACTGCAGATTGAGGTAGTCCGGGGGGGTCAACCCCACTATGATTACATTGTTTCGGTAGAATAATGACACAGCGGGAGGCTAAAGAATGGCAGTTAAGATTGTTACCGATAGCCTATCTGATATTAGCCCTGATTTAGCTCAGGAACTGGGGATTACCGTGGTGCCGTTAACCGTACTTTTTGGTCATGAATCCTTTCTTGACCGGGTTACTATGACCACGGATGAATTCTACCATAGGTTAACTCATGGTACTATCTGGCCTACTACCACACAGCCCCCACCCGGTGATTTTATCAATGTCTACAACAAGCTAGCCAAGGAAACTGATGAAATTCTGGTGGTTACCCTATCAAGTAAGCTCAGCGGCACCTATCAGTCGGCATTGCAAGCCAAGAATATGATGGAGGGGAAATGCCGAATTGAAATAATTGACTCACTGACGGTGGCAATGGGTCTGGGGCTGATAGTTATCAGTGCGGTCAAAGCGGCTCAGGCTGGGGCAAGCTTGGATGAGTTGGTTGATTTGGTGCATAAAGCTATGCCCCGGTCGCATCTTATGGCATATTTTGACACCCTTAAATATCTGGCTAAGGGAGGGCGTATTGGCAAGGCACAGGGGTTGCTGGGTGCAATGTTATCAATAAAGCCAATACTTACGGTAAAGGATGGCGAGATGTCGCCGGTAACCAAGTTGCGGTCTCGAGCCGCCGGTATGGATTATTTATACAATTTCGCCGCTGGCTTCTCTCGCATTGAGGAACTAGCTGTGGAGCATGCAACTACACCTGATGATGCCGATAAACTGGTTGAGCGCCTCAGCTCGGTTTTCCCCAAAGAGCGTATCTATAAGGCAACCATCAGCCCGGTGGTGGGAACATATGCCGGTCCTGATGCCCTCGCGGTAACTGTTCTGGAGGCGGCGAGCGATTAGTTGAGGGTATAAGAGTTCTTCTAGCCATTGGCTGAGCGAGCGTAAGCAAGGTCTTGTCAATGAATGTTGAGCCTCTGCGGAAGATCCTTGAGCTTGAACAGAAAAAGGGTTATGTAGATTCAGCAGTAATTGGTGGTTTAGATAGATTCCTTCGCAACTGGACTGGTCAGGCTACAGGGTCAATAACTAACCCCCGTCTTTTAAGTCGTTTCCATCATCTGGTTAACTCTAGTTATGCCTCTTTGACTAAGCCGCAGCGCAAAGAATGGGTAGATGACGTGCTTGACTTATTAGCTGAAGCAGAGCCCGGGGAGAAGGGCGAAGCTAAATTGCCAGAAAGCAGCACGGTACCTTTGGTCAGGGCTAAGACTCCGGTGGTTAGCCGACCACCTCGGGTAAGAGGGTATAGTATTGATTCGCCAATTACTATTATTAAGGGTGTTAGCTCAAGCCTGGCGGCTAAATTTGGTAGATTAGGGGTGAAGACAGTTCGCGATTTGCTCTATTTCTTTCCCCATCGTCATCTTGACTATAGTCAGACAAAGTTTATCTCACAGCTTAGCGAGGGGGAAGAGCAGACGATAGTGGCTAATGTGTGGGAAGCTCGAGTGACTATGCTGGGCGGCAGGCAGGGCACTGAGGCTACTGTGGGTGACGAGACCGGTAATGTCAGAGTAGTGTGGTTTAATCAGCCCTATCTAGCCAAAAGGCTGCCGACTAACGCTCGGGTGGTTCTCAGCGGTCGGGTAAGCCTGTTTAAGGGGCGGCACGTGTTTGAGTCCCCGGAGTGGGAGTTTGTTGAGGATAAAGATTTAATTCATACCGGGCGCTTGGTTCCGGTCTATCCGTTGACTCAGGGCTTGCGCCCTCGCCAGGTAAGAAAACTGATGAAAGAGGTTATAGATCAGTGGGCATGGCAGGTAGAAGACTTTCTACCGCCGGAATTGAGAAAGCGATGTAATCTCCTGGAGCTACCTGAGGCAATAAGCCAAGCGCATTATCCCGAGAGTGAAGTGACTAAAGATGGGGCAAGGGTTCGCTTGGCTTTTGATGAGCTCTTTCTTCTCCAATTGGGTGTGATGAGCCGGAAGCATGACTGGCAGGAGAGCCAGCCAGCCAGTGCGTTTAATGTCAATAGGTCACTACTAGAAGCTTTTCTGGAGTCTTTACCCTTTGAGCTAACCGCTGCTCAAAAGAGAGTACTCAAGGAGATATTAGCTGATTTGCAGAAACCGCAGCCGATGGGTCGCTTGTTGCAGGGCGAGGTGGGCAGTGGCAAGACAGTGGTAGCCACTGCTGCTTTACTTATGGCGGTGGCTAATGGCTATCAGGGAGCATTTATGGCACCGACCGAGATTCTGGCGGAGCAGCATTTTGCCACTATTTGTGAGCTTTTGTCTCGAGCCGGACATCAGGAGGAGAAAGAGCCCTATCTTCGGAGTTATCCCGGGCTTTTATCCCATCCCCTTACCGTGGCGCTACTTATCGGGGATATAAATCAAGTTAGGAAACAGGAACTCCAGCAGCATATTCTGGAGGGAAATATAGATATTGTTATCGGCACTCATGCCCTTATTCAGAAGGGGGTGGAGTTCTGCCGAATGGGGTTGGCGGTGGTGGATGAGCAGCATCGATTTGGAGTTACCCAGCGTTCAGCCCTGCGGCAGAAGGCGTTTAGACCTCATATGCTGGTAATGACGGCGACACCTATTCCCCGAACCCTAGCCCTGACCTTATATGGTGACCTTGACTTGTCGGTTGTAGACCAGCTTCCGCCGGGGAGGCAGGTAGTGAAGACAAAGTGGCTTAAACCGTGGCAACGGGACAGTGCCTACGCTTTTTTGCGCCGTCAGGTGGCTAGTGGTCGTCAAGCCTTTATCATCTGTCCTCTTATTGAGGAGTCAGAAGCTATCGTGGCTCAAGCAGCGGTGGCAGAATACCAGCGCCTATCTCAGGAGGTCTTCCCTGAGTTAAAGTTGGGCTTACTTCACGGGCGCCTATCGGCGGCTGAGAAAGACGAGGTAATGCACCGCTTCCGCTCTGGCGAGCTGGACATTCTGGTTTCCACGCCAGTAGTGGAAGTCGGCATAGATGTACCTAATGCTACGGTAATGCTGGTGGAAAGTGCCGACCGTTTTGGTCTATCACAGTTGCATCAGTTTCGCGGTCGTGTTGGGCGAGGACAGGAGCAGAGCTATTGCATGTTACTAGCTGAGAATCCTTCCGAGGTAGCCAGGGAGAGACTTGACATAATAGAAAAAGTTCAAGATGGCTTTGTCTTGGCTGAAGAAGACTTAAGACTGCGAGGTCCGGGAGAATTCTTCGGCACCAGGCAGAGTGGGTTACCTGACCTGCGTATGGCTAAGCTCTCTGATATGACGCTACTGGAGCTAGCCCGAAGTGAGGCGACGAAACTCTTTCAAATAGACCCTGGTTTGGGAATGCCAGAGCATCATCTTCTGGCTAAGGAGCTAGCCCGGGTCTGGCCGGAAGCTGGCGAATGGAGCTAGATTATCTATTTAGTTAGTCTAACCTTTTTGTAGCACTCGCTACAATAAACCGGTCTGCCTTCCCGTGGTTCAAAAGGTACTTCGGTCTCTACGCCACACTGAGCACATACTGCGGGGAACATTCGGCGCTGGGGTCTGTAGCCATAGCCATAACTTCCGTAGCGCGCTTCCTTTCTGGCTTGGCGGCATGCCGGACAGCGCTTGGGCTCGTTAGTGTATCCTTTAGACTCAAAGAACTCTTGTTCCTCAGCGCTAAAAGTGAAGGTAGCCCCGCAATCAGAGCACTGGAGCGATTTGTCTTGAAAGCCCACTGGATGACCTCCTCTATTCTACTAATTGGTTAGAGTTTTGGTCATCCAATACGCGAGAAATTTAGGGGTTAAACTGAGTATTTGATAACCTACACTGAAACCGAAGAATATTATACACTAAAGGAGTGCGCTTTGCAAGCAAGTACTTGCCCTTTACAGCTACGATTTTTTGGGCTAAAATAGATACAATTTTGGGGCGGGTGTAACTCAGCGGAAGAGTGCTTGCTTCCCAAGCAAGACGTCGTGGGTTCGAATCCCATCACCCGCTCCACAATGTTATTTTTATCTGATTGAGGAGCTATTATTAAGACCGTCAGTTTTCGTTCATTTATTTCCGGGTTGTTGCCGCTTTTCGTGCTGGCTCACTTTGGACATCACCTGCTGCAGGCACTGCTGACCCCGCTTTTACCATTCATCCGTGACGACTTTGCCCTTGATTACACTCAGGTAGGGTGGCTAGCCTCGGCATTCCTGGTGTCATATGGCATCGGTCAGCTACCAGCAGGGTGGCTAGCCGACCGTATTGGTCCCCGTGCTGTAATCACTATAGGCGTCGCTGGTGTGGGACTGTCCGGACTTCTGATCGGTCTTTCCCCAACCTATATCGTGATGGTTGTCTTCTTGGTGATGCTGGGAGCGACGGGTGGCGGCTACCACCCTGCCTCTGCCCCACTTGTCTCAGCGACAGTTGAGCCGAAGAACCGAGGTCGGGCACTGGGTATCCACCAGATAGGTGGGACTGCCAGCTACTTCCTGACCCCACTAATCGCTGCTGCCATTGCTGCTGCCTTAGGCTGGCGGGGCTCATTCATCGCGATATCTATCCCCGCTATTTTATTTGGAATCATATTTTATGTGCTCTTAGGACGGCGGGGGTACACCAGGAAAGCCAAACAACAGATGCCCGTTGGTCATCCTGAGGGAGCACCCGCTCCGGCTGGTTTGCGCCGGCTGGTAGCCTTTCTCATTCTAAGCATAGCCAGCCTAGCCCTAATTACGTCCACAATATCGTTTATTCCATTGTTCATGGTTGACCGCTTCGGTGTCAGTAAGGAAGCAGCCGCCGCCATGGTAGCTCTTGTCTTCTCTGGTGGGCTCTGGGCGGGTCCTTTAGGCGGATACCTCTCCGACCGCATAGGGAGGGTACCAGTGCTGGTAGTGACCTGCCTAATTGCCGGTCCGGTCATTTATCTACTGAACCTGGCAGCCTTCGGATTAAGTGTGTCTGTGGTACTCATTGCCATCGGCATGGTTATGCATATCCCTATGCCGGTTTCGGAAGCTTACCTCGTTAGCCGGACCTCAGAGCGTCGTCGCTCGACGGTACTTGGTATTTACTACTTCGGCAGCCGGGGAGGTCCCGGCGTAATAGCGCCAGTAATAGGTTATCTCATTGACCACTTCGGCTTCTATCCTAGTTTCAGTATTGTGGGGGCTACTATACTTGTGGTGACCCTCGTCTGTTTTATATTTTTACGGGGAAGGGATTGAGTGCCCTATCAAATCTCTGTTAGGCCCGAATTAAAGCTAGAAATTCTGGGTTACCTTAAGCTATAATAGGTTATTGTGGCAGTTAGAAAGTCGCCCTCGGTGCAGAAAGAAAGTCTAGACATAGAAAAACTCAAAACTTCAGTTATAGACGAAATAGATGCTCGTCGTCACCAGCTTAGCGAGCTGAGTCTGAAAATACACTCTAACCCCGAGCTAGCTTTCCAAGAAGTCAAGGCAGTAGCTTGCTTGACTGAGTATCTGAGGGAAAGTGGTTTCTCCATAGAACAGGGCATTTGCGGGCTCCAAACTGCTTTTCGGGGAAGTTACGGACAAGGCAAGCCAGCTATTGCTGTTCTGGCTGAATATGATGCTTTACCTAAACTTGGTCATGCCTGTGGTCATAACCTGATAGCTGCTGGCGCTGTTGCTGCTGCAGTAGCTTCTAAATCAGCTATTGACCAATTCGGCGGTACTATCCTGGTTATCGGCACACCTGGTGAGGAGCTATACGGAGGCAAGATAATAATGGCTAACCGAGGCGCCTTTGCTGGTGTGGATATAGCCATGATGGTGCATCCCAACGTGAAGAATACGGCTACCACTAAATTCCTTGCTTGCCAAACTCTGGAGGTTGAATTTTTTGGCAAAGCGGCTCACGCTGCCGCCCGACCGGAGGCAGGCATTAATGCTCTGGAAGCGATGCTGCAATCGTTTGCTGCCATTAATTCACTGCGGCAGCATATTAAGGATAAAGCCCGCGTCCACGGTATTATTACCGATGGCGGTGAAGCGGCTAATATTGTCCCTGCCCACAGTGCTGCCAACTTTATCGTGCGCGCTGAGGATGACCATTATCTGGATGAACTAAAAGAGAAGGTCTTAAACTGCTTTACTGGCGCGGCTACAGCTAGTGGTGCTAGACTGAAATATAGGTGGGGGGAGGTGCGCTACGCTTCGTTGCGTAACAATCTGACTCTAGCTCGACTGTTTAGGCGAAACCTGCAGTCCCTGGGACGCAAGGTGCATCTCCTTGACCCAACTAACAGTTTTGGGAGCAGTGATATGGGTAATGTTAGTCAGCTAGTGCCCAGCATTCATCCTTCAGTAGCTATAGCTCAGACAAAGGTATTAATTCATTCCCCTCAATTTGCCTCAGCCGCTGCCTCAGAAGCAGGTGTCCGCGGGCTTCTTGATGCGGCTAAGGCACTAGCCATGACGGTGGTTGATTTGGTGGCTAATCCGGAAATAGTTACCAGAATCAAAGAGGAATTTGGGCAGAGAAAACAATAACCGGCAATAGGTAAACCTAAGGAGAGATTGTGGAAGTCTATTTGGGTATTGATATCGGCTCAGTAACTACCAAGTTTGCTGTGCTAAACAAGAGCGATGAGCTGGTTGCCAAGCTCTATCTGCCGACGCAGGGGAAACCCATTGATATGGTACAGCAGGGGCTGAAGCAAATCGAGCAGCAACTGTCTGAAGATGCCGAGATTGGTGGGGTGGCTACCACTGGTAGTGCGCGCTATTTAGCTGGAGTTATAGTTGGTGCCGATTTAGTCAAAAATGAGATTACTTGCCATGCTGTGGCTGCCTTGCATTACATTCCGGAAGTACAGACCGTTATTGAAATTGGCGGACAGGATAGCAAGATTATCATTATTAGAAATGGAATAGTAACTGACTTTGGACTAAACACCATATGTGCTGCTGGTACCGGTAGCTTCCTTGACCATCAGGCACTGCGGCTTAACCTGAGCCGGGAAGAGTTTGCTCAGCGAGCACTGAATAGCGACCAGCCAGTCCGTATTGCCGGGCGATGCACTGTTTTTGCCGAATCAGACATGATTCACAAACAGCAAATGGGGCATCGGACGGAAAATATTATCTATGGCTTGTGCCAGGCATTAGTCCGCAATTACCTTAACAATGTTGGCTCAGGCAAGGATATCCAGTCGCCAGTGGTATTTCAGGGAGGGGTTGCCTTCAACCGGGGCATAGTCAGGGCACTCCAAGAGGAGCTTGATACTGAAGTCATTGTTCCGCTGCATCATGAGGTCATGGGAGCGATAGGTGCCGCCTTGTTGGTGCAGGAAGAGATGGTGAATGCTCGTAGCTGCAGCCAGTTCGCTGGATTTGACGTAAGTGAGGTAGATTATCATACCTCTTCTTTTGAATGCCAAGCCTGCCCCAGTTTATGTGAGATAGACCAGCTTTTGGTTGATGGTACGGTTCTTGCCCGATGGGGTGGGCGTTGTGACCTGTGGGAAAGAAGCACGGGTAGCCCAAAATCTTAAGCTGAGGAAGTAGATGATAATTGCCGTTGATGCCGCCGGCGGGGACTATGCTCCCCACGAAATAGTCAAGGGAGCCATGAAAGCTACCCAGGAGTATGAGGTGGATGTTGCTCTGGTGGGCAGGAGAGACATACTCCATGTGCTGGCGGGTCGGCATTTGCGCAAACCGGGTTTAACTATTGTTGAGGCTAGCCAGACCATTGACCCTCACGAATCACCAATGAAAGCAATTCGTAGCAAACCAGCTTCCTCAATAGTGGTTGGTATTAACCTGGTAAAAGAAGGCAAAGCTTCTGCCTTTGTTTCTGCCGGCAATACCGGTGCCGTGGTAGGTGCGGCGCTGCTCAGCCTGGGCAAGGTGACCGGTATTGAAAGACCGGCTATAGCCTGTATCCTTGACATCACCCCATCTACCCCGGCTCTCCTTATTGATGCCGGTGCCAATGCTGATTGCCGACCAGACCATTTAGTTCAATTTGCTCAAATGGGTGCTATCTATAGTAAATATATTCTCGGCATCAGTTTACCGCGTATCGGTTTGCTCAGTAATGGCGGTGAAGAAACCAAGGGGAACCGCCTGGTTCAAGAAAGCTACCAACTTCTGAAAAAAGCTAACAATTTGAACTTTATTGGCAGTGTTGAAGCCCAGGATATATTAAAAGTAACTGCTGATGTCATCGTTGCCGATGGGTTCACCGGGAATATAGTAATTAAGACTATTGAGGGTTTGAGTGACACTTTCCTGAGTTCGGCGCGACAAATAGGGCATATCCTTTCCAGTGCCTCCCAGTTGCGGGTACGTGATTTGCTTCGGGATATAGGATTGGTCAAAAGAATGGACTACCGAGAGTATGGTGGGGCGTGTCTTCTTGGGGTGAATGGAAATATCATCATTGCTCACGGTCGTAGTCAGGCTAAGGCGATTAAAAATGCCATTGGTTTAGCCAGACAAATGGCAGAGCTAAATATCTTGCAGATGATTAAGGAGGAAATCTATGGGCAAACCAACCTCAGTTGATGACAGTAACTTTGACCAAACGGTGCTACAGGCAAAGACACCGGTGCTAGTTGACTTTTGGGCGGCATGGTGCGCACCTTGCCGTATGGTGGCGCCAGTAGTGGAGGAACTAGCCGAAGAATACGAAGGTAGGATAAGCTTTGCCAAGCTGGATGTTGACCAGAACCCAAGGACGCCGAGCAAATATGGCATAATGAGCATTCCTACCCTGATTATCTTCAAAGACGGGAACCCCGTCTCCAATATAATTGGCTTTAGGCCCAAAGCCGAGCTGAAGCGAAGTTTGGATGCGGTTCTTGAGTAAGCAAGATATTCAAATCATTATTGTAGATGACAGTAAGGCTGAGAAGTGTGACACCAAATGTGGGGTAGATTGGTCTTCAGCCGAAGCCTTTACTCTAGTGAAACAGAGAATTAAGGATAGGTTTGGCGATAGAGTACAATTAGAGTATATTGACTTGTCTGAAAGTGATCGTGCTTTAGAGTTGAGCCCAGGAATTAAAGACCTGCCCGTACCAATATTAGTTATCAATGGTGAGCCCCGAATTTCAGGACAATTTGATATTCGCCTGCTACTGGATGCCATTGATGCTGAAATAGAAATCAGACTATGATTGGCGGGTTAGTTTTAAAAGGAGAGTCAAAGAGAGGCGAAGCCTCTCCTACAAGACCATTCCCCCCTTATAAAGGGAGGGGGGTAAAGGGGGCGGGTTGATAAACAATAATTATGATGTAGTTATTGTTGGTGGCGGTCCGGCTGGACTGACTGCCGGGCTTTACACTTCCAGAGCTAGACTCAATAGCCTGCTTATTGAGAGGGGGATGGTCGGCGGTCAGATAGTAAATGCCGAGCAGATAGATAACTTCCCCGGCTTTCCTGATGGTATTAGCGGTCTTGAGCTGGGTGAATTATTACATCGGCAGGCAACCAAGTACGGGCTAAAAACTATTATTGCCGAGGCTACCGCTATTAGACTTCAAGATAAGCAAAAAGTGGTAGAGACTACTGAGGGTGACTTTATCAGCCGAGCGGTGATTGTGGCTAACGGCTCTGACCGGATCAAGTTGGGTGTTCCCGGAGAAGAAGAATTTACCGGCAAAGGGGTGTCCTATTGTGCTCGCTGTGATGCGGTCTTCTTTAGAGACCAGCCAGTAGCGGTAGTCGGTGGTGGCAATGCGGCTATTAATGAAGCCCTTGAAATCAGCAAGTTTGCCTCAAAGGTCATAGTAATACACCGCCGTGGGGAACTGCGTGCCACCCGGATTATTCAGGAGAAAGCCTTTGCCGAGCCAAAAATTGAATTTCTATGGAACACCATAGTTGATGAAATTGAGGGCGAGGACATGGTTAAACGGCTCAAGCTTCGTAATCAGCAAACTGGAGAAAAATCTGTCCTGGATATATCCGGGGTCTTTGTCGCTATCGGGTTTAAACCTAATACTGACTACCTCAAGGGCATCCTACCCCTGGATGCTACTGGTGCTATCATTACCGACAGTAAGATGGAGACCGGGGTACCCGGCATTTTTGCTGCCGGTGATATACGCTCCAACTCCGGTCGACAAGCCATTGCCGCCGCTGGTGATGGCGCTATTGCTGCTATCTATGCGGAAAGGTTCATTGTGGCACAGAGTTAAGTCATCCTTTTAAAAAATTTTTTTGGGCTTCACCTTTCAAGACCTGTAAATTAGTCTTTTGCTACATTAATGGATAGGATTAAGCTGATTGTTAGAGAAATTTCAAGATTTTGTCCTTTCAACGCCCCTAGTTAGGTTTTTGCTTCTCTATTAGGTGGAGTATAATTATAAAAATATGAAGGTTGTTTTTTTAGAAGATGTGCCCAATGTGGCTAAAGCCGGTGAGATAAAAGAAGTAGCTGATGGTTATGGTCGAAACTTTCTCCTGCCTCGAAAGCTAGCTGTGTTAGCCAGAGCACAAGTTACTAATATAATAGAGGCACAACTTAAAAAGAAAGACCGCTTTCAAGCCCAAACCGAAGCCGGGATGGTTGAACTGGCTCAGCAACTGGAAGGTAAGGAGGTCGTTCTTCAGGCTCGGAGCGGGGCTAAAGGTCGACTTTACGGCTCAATTACCAACGCTGATATTGCTGAAGAGCTAAGCAAGAGTGCCGGGTTAGTTGTTGACAAAAGGGAAATAGAGTTAACCGAGCCCATCCACCAAGTCGGTGATTATGAGATACCCATAAAACTAACCAAAGATATAATACCAAAAATAAAGCTCACCGTAGTGGCGGAGAAGAAGGAAGAGAAGAAAGAGGGCAAGGGGAAGGCAAAGAAAAAGTCAGGGGAGGCGAAGGCAGAGAAGCGAGAGGAGACGGAATAGAGTGTACAGTGAAAAATTGCCACCACACGACCTTGATGCTGAAGAAGCGGTAATTGGCTCGCTGCTGATAGACGGCACTGCCATCCATAAAATCGCCTCTTTTCTTAAGCCGGAACATTTCTATCATGAACAAAACCAATGGCTATATGGGGCATGCTTGTCACTTTACGGGCGTAATGAGGCAATAAACCAAATTACAGTGGCTCAGGAGCTAGCTCGGCAGGGAAAACTAGAATCCTGTGGTGGTGCTGCCTACTTAAGTCACCTAATATCTATATGTCCTACTTCTCTGGATATTGAGCACTATGCTCAAATTGTTTATCGCCTCTCGGTAATGCGCGGTCTAATCAGTGCTGCCGACCAAATTGCGGCTATTGGCTATGAGGCTGGTCCAGATGTTGATGCTACTCTTAGTCGGGCAGAGGATGTCCTATTTAGATTGCGTCAAGGGCAGGGTGTCCGGGACTTCACCCATATTCGCCAGGTGCTGGATAAGTATTTTGAGGTTACTCCTGCTCCTGAAGTGGAAGGTTATCCTCGGGAACCAATGCCCTACGTACTTTCTAATTTTGTTGGTCTAGATGAACTCTTAGGCGGATTGCAACGCTCTGACCTGATTATTGTTGCTGGCAGACCGAGCATGGGTAAAACAAGTCTGGCTCTCGGTATCGCCAGAAACGCTGCCGTGGAGCAAAAAGCATGCGTGGCTCTGTTCAGTCTGGAGATGGCACGGGAGCCGCTGGTTTTGCGCCTGCTGGCTAGTGAATCTGGAGTCAATTCAAGGCGGGTTCGTTTTGGGCTTCATACCGAAGATGAAGAAAGACGGATTATGGAAGCTACCGGCGTTCTCTCCGAATCACCAATTTATATTGATGATTCACCCTTGCTGCGAGTTGCCGAAATGCGAAGTAAAGCCCGCCGTCTAGATTTTGAACGTCGTATTGACCTTATTATCGTGGACTATCTGCAGCTGATGCACGGGGAGGGGAGGGGGGAAAACCGGGTTCAAGAAATTAGCTACATCTCCCGTTCTCTCAAAGGATTGGCTCGCGAGCTTAACGTCCCGGTACTGGCGGTATCACAGCTCAGCCGGGCTCCAGAGTGGCGGGCATCACACATCCCCCAACTTGCTGACCTGCGTGAAAGCGGCAGCATTGAGCAGGATTCGGATATCGTTCTGTTTATCTACCGGGATGAATACTATTACGGTGAGGAGGAATGGCAAAAAGAGCATCCAGATAAAGAATATCCTCGGGAAGAAGCCGATATTATAATCGCTAAGAATCGTAACGGACCTACCGGTCAGATAAAATTACGTTTCCATCATAACCTGGCTAAGTTTTACAACTTTACCAGTGAAGAGCCGAGTTTATTATGAAACAGTTTACCGGTTTTCCAGTCAAGATGGAGTTTACTCCCCTGCCCAACCTTTTCTTCAGTGCGCTACTCCCCCAAATTAGTGATATAGCTGAGTTGAAGACTACTCTAAATGTACTGGCGATGCTTTACCGTAAACGAGGCTATCCCCGCTTCGTCACTTATAGAGAGTTAGTAGGCAATGCTAGCCTAATGAATAGCCTTAGCCGAATAGCAAAATCGCCCGACGAGGTATTACGCGGTGCTCTGGAAATGGCTACCCAACGGGGAACCATCATTCATATAGTATTAGATAGAGACGGAGCGCCCGAGGATGTCTATTTTCTCAATACTGAGTCGGATAGGCAGGTGGTGGCTAAAATTCAAAATGGTGAGCTCAAATTAAGCGGGCTAGAAGCTAAGGAACAAACCTATGTTGAAGAAGAAAAACCTGACATTTTTACCCTTTATGAACAAAACATCGGTATGTTAACACCAATGATTGCCGAAGAGCTCCGTGAGGCGGAAAAGCTATATCCCGAGGGCTGGATTAGAGATGCTATTAAAGAGGCAGTTTCTCTCAATAAGAGAAACATTAGGTATATCGTTCGGATATTGGAGCGCTGGTCAACCGAAGGTAAAAGTGATGGAACATATCGGCGATATTCTAAGACGGACCAGGACAAATACATCAAAGGCAAATATGGACATATCGTCCGACGCTGAGGAAGAGCCTTCACCAAGCGCAGACTGTCCTATTTGTAAAGGGGCAGGATTCGTCCACCCTCTTCTCCCCTCGGGGAAGCCGGATTTTAGTCAGGTAATCCCCTGCCGCTGCGCCCGGAAGGAATTGGACAAAGAGCATCAAGTTCAGTTACAGCGATATAGCAACCTTGGCTTGCTGACCCGCCTTACCTTTGACAACTTACTCCCGCAGGGCAGAAGTGGGGATCCCATCAATCAGGAAAATTTTAGCCGTGCTTGCCAGGCAGCCAAGGCATTTGCCGATGAACCTAAAGGGTGGTTTATTCTGAGTGGTCCCAGTGGCTGTGGCAAGACTCACCTGGCAGCGGCTATCGCCAATGAACGCCTTAGTCAGGGTTACCCAGCTTTCTACATTACTACCCCCGACCTCCTAGACCACTTACGTTCTGCTTATAGTCCGGGGAGCGAAGTGCCTTACGATGAGTTCTTTAATCAAGTACGTAATGCCCCGCTACTGGTTCTGGACGATTTAGGGGCTCAAAGCAGCACTCCCTGGGCTAAGGAGAAACTGGACCAGCTACTGACTTATCGGTTTAATAGCGAATTACCTACTGTGATTGTTACCATCGTTCCGGTTGAGCAGCTAGACGAAAGGCTGCGCACTCGCCTGAGTGACTCTAGACTGTGTCAGGTCTATGTGCTTGAAGAAAAACAACCGCCTCCACCAGACTATGCTGGTGGACTGGGGCTGGAATTACTTAAAAGTATGACCTTTGACAACTTTGATTATAAGCGAGTTAATCTACTATTAGAACAGCGTGAGAATCTGGAGCAAGTGTTCCGCGAAGCCCTTAGCTTTGCCCAGTCTCCTGAAGGCTGGCTGGTATTGGTGGGGGTTACTGGCTGTGGTAAAACCCACCTGGCAGCAGCCATCGCCAACTATCGCCTGCAAGCTGGTAAGCCAGCCTTATTTATCGTGGTGCCGGAGTTTCTTGACCATTTACGTTCTACCTTCGCGCCTGAGAGCCGGGTGTCCTATGACCAACTCTTTGAAAGTGTTAAGAATGCGCCTTTGCTCATTCTGGACGACTTTGGCGAGCAGTCAACCACACCCTGGGCGCAGGAAAAGCTCTACCAGGTTATTAACTATCGTTATAATGCCCGATTGCCAACCGTGATTACCACTAGCTATTCACTGGATGAACTGGAGAGTCCCATTAGTTCCCGGCTAGCTGACCCTCGTCTCAGTCTGGTATTTAATATCAGAGCTCCCGACTATCGGACTGATTTAAGCTCTAGCCAGAAGAAAATACCCCGCCGCGACCGCAAGGGTCGCCGGGGCTAGATTCCCTCCAACCAACGTCCTTCAGGTTAGCCATACTTGTCAAGTGGCAAACTCTATGCGCTGAGGCGTAAATTATTTCCGCCAAATGTCCCATTTTATTTACCGCATGTGTTGCGCAGGTATTGACAATGGGCATTTTTTACGCTAATATATGGACTACTGGCAATTTAACATAGGAGGGTAAACGATGTTTCCCAGTGAAATGGTAATCTTGATGGCTATCGCGGTAGCTGGAGATTCTAGCAAAAAACTGCTAACTCGCCCAATGGATATTACCGGTGAATACGTTGGTTATTTATACGATTCACTGGTTAGGCGCGGCTATTTAAGGGGAAATAGGTCGAGAGGATATGCTCTTACCACGATGGGGAGGGAGACTCTTTTTGAGTTCCTGCGCGAAAATAAGAATAGAGCTAGAGAAACGATAAAAGCATTACAGCAACTGAGCATTGAATTTGGTCAAGAGATAGACAAACTAGAAGAGGCGGCGATCAGAGTTAAGTAAAAGGCTAATACAGCCTTGCCCCTCCTCTTACGAAATAGTTGTACATAGGAAGTGGGGCACAGTCTCTTTTATTAAAAACTGAATGGAGATTAGCAATGTGGACTTGGCTGGGTATAGCCGCGATTATCATTCTTGTAATAATATTACTGCGGGTTAGAGCCAAGCGCTAGAGTTTGAATTACTAGCAGTTGACCTTTTTGAGGAGCCATCCGGTATCTGTTTCTTAATAGCGGGATTAGATTCGGACCAACAATTCTGGAATATTGGAGTAATTTTCTTTCCTATAAATGGCGCTAATCAAATAATTTGGTATACCCAAACCTGATGATATATATCGGGTTCTCCTTTGGGGAGTGCTTGGAATTTCTCGCTTACTCCCACCAGCTTCCACTTGCCATCAGACTCCAGGGCTTCCTGCTTCTCCTTGAATCCGTAGTTCTGATATACATCGGGGCGCAGAGTAAAAATAATGTACCCGCCAGGTCTAGTGACGCGGATAAGCTCATCAAGGGAACTAGCTGGAGCATGCGCTACAGTGAGCACACCGACGCTCACTACGGCATCAAACGAGTCGGTAGCAAAGTCCAAAGGCTCCCCCATAACCATTTGGTGTAGCTCTCGGTATATGTTCTTCTTACGTGCCTCAGCCAGCATACCTTTAGACAGGTCTATGGCGACCAAGTGATGGTAGCCCTGTTTGGCTAGAACCTCACCTATCAGTCCGGTACCAGCGCCGGCGTCCAGGATTTTTGCTTCCTTGGGTACATGCCGAGTGAAGAACTCAGCAGTAACCTGCGGCGCTCGATATTCAAACTCCTGCCTGAGATCATTGTCGTAGTTTTTAGCCCACTGGTCATATCGCTTGGTTAATTCCTGGTTGTCGGGAGAAGAGCAAACCCACCGCACTCTATTTTGCTTCTTCATGATGAACTCCTTTATGTTGTAAGCAAATTGAAGTTAGACTGCGTAAGTCAAAAAACACTATACCACTGGGTAAGAAAAAAGAAAAGGCAGAGCCTCTTAGACTCGCCTCGATTTCTTGGTAGCGCATACCGGATTCGAACCGGTGATCTCCTCCTTGAGAGGGAGGTGTCCTAAACCCCTAGACGAATGCGCCACGTTAATCATTATCGCCTTTGCCAAATAGAAAGTCAACTCACTTGTACTTTTGATGCCTTGCTAAAGTATTTCTTGTCATTCTTGAGCAAGAGTGATAGGATTATGATGTTTCTACTATGAGTATCTCCTCAGAATGTAAGACTATCGGGGAATTAGTAAACCTTCAATCTCAGAGGCATGGGAGTAAGCCTTTCATTATCTCCCCTGATGGTCCTCGGGTAATTACCTACCAGCAATTGGGAGAATGCATTAGCCGGGTAGTAGGCTCCTTACGTCAGCAAGGGGTGAGCAAGGGGGATAAAGTATCAATCCTGCTGCCGAATATTCCCGAGTATGCTTATATCCTTCTCGGAGCAATGAAGCTGGGGGCGGTGGCTAACCCCGTTAATATTTACCTTAAAGCCCCTGAATTACAATTTCTCTTGGAACATGCCGAGAGCAAGGTAGTGGTTACCTCTTCTGAGTTTCTGCCCCTTTTAGAGGAGGTATGGCAACTCTGGAGGAGAATATTACCTGTTGCTGTGTTGGACGAGGGCGATAAAGACCTGCACTTCCAGCAATCCCCAATAAGCAACCCCTCGTCATCTACTGAGGTTGTCGCTGAAGATGAAGCCGAGCTTCTTTATACAACAGGAACTATTGGGCGACCTAAGGGAGTGCTTCTCACCCACAAGAACCTCCTATCTGAAGCTCAATTTATCGTTGATGGACACAAGTTCACCGAAAATGACCGAGGCTTATGCTTATTGCCCTTTTTCCATATCAATGGTCAGGTAGTCAACCTGATTTCCGGTCTACTTAGTGGGGGTAGTATTATCTTGCCTTGCTGTTTCAGTGCTAGCACTTTTTGGTTTAGTCTGGCTAATTATGAGGCTACCTGGTTTAACGCTGTCCCTACCATTTACTGCATCCTCCTCAACCGACCGAAAGAGGAAGTAGCGCATCTTAATTTATCAAAGGTTAAGTTCGGGCGTTCTGCCTCAGCCCCTCTGCCCGTAGCAGTGCAAAAAGCCTTTGAGGAGAGGTTCCAGATACCGATTATTGAAACCTATGGTATCTCGGAGACAGCCAGCCAGGTAACAACTAATCCTAGAGAAGTGAATGAGCGAAAATTGGGCTCAGTGGGTAGAGCTCAGGGCTGTGAAGTCAAAATTGTTAATAAAGAAGGGCAGGAGTTGCCCAGAGGACAAGAAGGGGAGATTGTGGTTAGGGGCAAGAATGTCACGAAGGGCTACTATAAAGACCCAGAGGCTACCGCTGAGGCGCTGCGTGACGGATGGTTTCATAGCGGGGATCTGGGTTATCAGGATGACCAAGGTTTCCTATTTATCACCGGGCGCTTGAGGGAGCTCATCATTCGTGGCGGCGAGAATATAGCGCCTCGTGAAATCAATGATGTTCTCTATAGTCATCCCAAAATCCAAGAAGCGGCGACAGTGGGTATCCCTGACCCTTGCTACGGGGAGGAGGTTAAATCCTTTGTGGTAGTGAAGCCAGGGCAGAAATGCTCAGAGAAAGAGCTCTTGGATTACTGTCGCCAAAGACTGGCTGACTTTAAATGCCCTAAGAGCATATCATTCCTAAAGGAAATGCCTAAGTCGCCCGGTGGCAAAATTATCTCTCGTAAACTCGTGGACTTAGCTAAATAGAAAAACCTCGTGGAGGAAAGACATGAAAGTTGTAACTGCTACGGAATTAAAGGAGAAGGCAGTCAGAATCCTAACAGCAGCTGGAGTGACGGAAAATGATGCTACTCTGGTTGCCGACCATTTGGTTGAGGCAAACCTAAGAGGGCGTGATTCCCACGGTATCATGCGCCTACTGGGCATCATGAAGGGCATAGAGAAAAATACAATAAACCCCCGCACTGAGGTTAGCGTTATTCGGGAAACCCCAGCCATGGCATTATTGGATGCCAAGCACAGCATCGGGCAGATTGTGGCGATGAAAGCTATGGCTCTAGCCATAGAAAAAGCACACAATGTTGGTGTCGGAATTGTGAGTCTAAGAAATGCTTCTCATATAGGTTTTCTCGGTTACTATACCGAGCAGGCAGCAAAGCGGGGGACAATCGGCATCGCCTTTACCAATACTGAACCAGCCATGAGTCCCCCGGGTGGGGCAGAGCCCATTCTTGGTACCAACCCGATATGCATTGGGATTCCAGCCAAAGGCGAACCTATTATAGTTGATTTGGCAACGAGTGTAGTTGCCCGAGGTAAAATTTTGGAGTTCTCACGGAAGGGACAGAAAATACCCAAGGGATGGGCAATTGATAAAGATGGGGCAGACACAGAAGACCCGGCAGCAGCGCTGGAAGGTTCCCTGCTCCCCATTGCTGGTCCCAAGGGTTATTGTCTGGCTTTCGCTATTGATGTCTTGACCGGTGCCCTCGCTGGAGCTTCAGTGGGAGCTGATGTTAAAGGCACGGTACATACTGAAGACATCTGCACCAAAGGCGATCTTTTTATTGCCATTGACCCTCAGATGTTCGCCGGCTCTGAGGAATTCTTGAAAAGGGTTGAGCGTTTAGCGGAACAAATCAGATCCAGTAAGAAAGCTCCGGGAGTTAGCCAGATTTATCTACCTGGTGACCCAGAGCTAATGACTCGCTCAAAAAGGACGAGGGAGGGGATTTCGTTAGACGATAAGCTTTGGCAGCAACTCTCCGCGTTAGAGGGCTAAACCTCTTTAGTCACCTTTCCCGCCAAACTCTTGGCTTCGGCAACGCCAGCATCAACAGCCTTCAGGTTTAACTCTTCGGTTCCCGCCTTTACGGTACTTGCGATCGCTTTTTTCACTGCATCAAGAGGCAAGACACCAGTTAATTCAGTAAGGGCACCGATCATAACTATGTTGGCTACAATTCTTGTCCCTATATTTTCGGCGAGTTTCGCTGCCCGAATTCCGTAGAATTTAACGTCAACATCTTTAGGCACATCTAAGATTAGGTCGGGATCGTAAATAACCATCCCTCCCGGTTTAACGTCCTTTAAATACCTAGTTAGCGCTGCTCCCCCCATAGCCACCAAGACGTCATTTCTGCCTGAAACGACTCCGGGGTAATCAATCACTTGGTCGGAGATTATAACCTCTGACCGGCTTGCTCCCCCCCTTGCCTCGGTTCCATAGGATTGCCTTTGCACCGCTTCCATACCAGCATACATGACGGCAGCTCTAGCCAGTACTATTCCAGCTAAGACTAGCCCCTGTCCACCAAAGCCAGCTAACCTAATTTCTGTTCTCATCTCAAGCACTAACTCCTTTGACTTTCTCAAACATTTCGGCATACCGGTCAACCAGACTGGGTTTCTCAATATCAATGTACTCACCAACGATGATTTTGTCCTTTAACTCCTCCTGACTCATTGTCTCTGCCTTCTTTAAGTCAACCGTCATTTGCTTAGTCCAGAGAGCTAGTTTTACCGGGTCGCCGATTTTGAGGATATACCTGCCAAATTGAGTGGGGCAAGGGGTAAAAATCTCTATGTAGGAAAGACCGTTCTTCTGGAGTCCCTTCTTGAGGGAAGTTATGATACGTTTGGGCTGGAAGGCAGTCCAACGACAAACATATGTTGCTCCTGCCGCTACCGCTAGCTTACAGCCGTCAAACGGGTCTTCAATACCACCATAGGGGGTGGTCTGGGTTTCAGCACCCACCGGGGTAGTTGGTGCCACCTGTCCTCCGGTCATGCCGTATATCATGTTATTGAACATTACTACGGTAAGGGGAACGTTCCGCCGACAGGCGTGGATGAAATGGTTACCCCCGATAGATAGACAGTCGCCATCTCCAGTGTAGACCATCACCGTTAAATCGGGTCGGGCTAACTTAAGCCCGGTTGCCATAGCTAGTGGTCTGCCATGGGTAGCATCAATACAATCTCCCTTCCAGGTAGCATAGGGGAGTCTGCTGCTGCAGCCAACACCGGTAACCCAGGTAAACTTTACCGGGTCGATGCCTAACTCATCAATAACCATCAAGGTATACCTCATAACTGTCCCAATCCCACACCCTGGGCAGGCTAGGTGAGGCATTCGGTCAATTCTGAAGTACTTCTCAACCAGCGGATGTACCTTTGTCTCAGTTACCACAGTTTCACCTCCTACTAGTTACAGCCATATGTTTTTTAATCACTTCCATCACTTCATCCGGTGTATGCATCTCAACTCCCGCTTTACCAATATGTATTACCTCGGCTTTGCCTAATGAGGCGCGCTGAACTTCTCTGGCTAACTGCCCGTCCAGATTACATTCCACCACATAAAGAGTGTCCATCGCCTCGGCTAATTCATAAATCTGCTTATCTAGGAACGGCCAGATAGTTATTAGTCGGAAAAAGCCAATCTTTACTCCTTCCTCTCTGAGCCTCTTTACCGCAGTTAGCGACGACCTTGCCGAACATCCGTAGGAAACAACCGCGGATTTGGCATCATCAAGGAATGCCGATTCAAACTTTATTAGTTTGTCGGTATTGGCGCGAATTTTATGAATCAACCGCTTCGCCATGCGGTCCTGATCCCGAAATGCGGTTGAAGGATAACCCTTTAAGTTATGAGTGTATGGAGAAAGGCATAAACCATAACCATCACCCGCCGCCGGGAAGGGAACTGAAGTTGCCTCCGGGGTGTCCATATGCCCGAAAGATTTGTACTCCTCTGGTGACACACCGGGTTGCCTTACTCGCTCAACAATTCTTGGTTCTATCTCCTCCCATGGTGGAACAATTAACTTTTCTCTGGTGTGGGCGATAACCTCATCCATCAAGAATATAACCGGGCTCCTGAATATTTCGGCGAGATTAAACGCCTCAATTACCAGGTCAAAAGTCTCTTGAATAGTGCTCGGCGAGATGGCAATAATTTCATAATTACCACCATGAGTTCCGTACTTGGCTTGATAAAGGTCTCCCTGCCCAACTAGAGTAGCTACGCCATTACACGGACCGGCTCGTTGGACATCGACAATGACTACTGGTATCTCATTTTTGATTGCCCAGCCATAGCCATCTTGGTGGACGCTACACCCGGGACCGGAGGTAAGCGTCATTGCCTTTAGTCCAGCTATGGAGGCACCATTAGCGGCATGCATTGAGCCAATCTCATCCTCCATCTGGATGGATATTCCTCTTAGCTTTGGTAGCATCTCGGCTATAGCTTCAGCAATCTCACTAGCTGGGGTGATGGGGTAATAGGAGGAGAATCGACAGCCAGCAGCGACTGCCCCCACAGCACATGCCTCGTCCCCCTGAACGAAATATACTCCCTCTTTTACAACATCAGATATCATTTTTTGGCTACTTCCTCCTTTTCCTCCTTTTCGACCACAATAGCGAAGTCAGGGCAGAATAACTCACATACCCCGCAAGCATTACAATCCTCTATATGGGCTATTGCCGGCATGGGGAACCCGCGCTTACTCAACTTACTTGAAGTCTCGAACACATTTTTGGGGCAAAAATGTATGCACAAGTTACAGCCCTTGCAATAATCCTCATTAATGTAAATTTTTACCATAAAATACCTGCCTTTCCTTGAGGTTAACTAGAGCTTGGCTACTGCTGCTTTTAAGGTGTCTCCGCGTAGCCCGCACCTTAGTGCTTCTAGAGCTAGGATATCCTCAGGGGGTACATTGCCAATGTTAACATTGGGACCAAATTTTCGGATGAGGAATAATTGCTGGTTCTTCAAGGCTGCTTCCCAAATCAGGTCATTAACATCATCAACCCCGGCGACAATATCATCTACTTCAGATTCCTTTACCGCTCCGGTAGCATCGTAGATGCCTACACCCTTACTGGCTTCCCGCGCTTCTACAATAACTTTAAAAGCCCCCAGTGATAGGTCAAACCTGATTAAGTCTAGCTTCACCGGTAAAGGTGGGTCATCCTTCGGGTCTTTCTTGCCTACTTCTGAGATTACCTTGAAACCCTTATCTAGGGCTTTGATAATTATCTCTTTGCGCAGCTCCTTGGGTATTTCGATGGTTCCGTCAGAGACCTCTATAGCTGTAAATCCAAGCTGCTTACACCTTTCCAGATATTTATCATAGACACCTTGAGCTACCGCTGCCTCAAGGAAGGTGCCACCGGGATAGACGTCAACCCCGGCTCCCTTTATTATCTCGATCTTCTCTTTAATCAGCTTCTCATCCAAGAATGCCGCCGTGCCAAACGTATTCTTGACCGCATCAATATAATCGGCAGCCGTGTTCATCAAGTCCCTAGTCGCATTAAGACCCAAGCCTTTCTCAATGACCATGGTATAGCCTGAAGTCCGCGGCTTGGTAGTCCTCTCCTTGACCGGAATTGGGACATATCCTTCCCATGCTTTAGTCATATCACACCTCCTTCATACAAGTTGTTGGACTAGCTAAGACTGTTTTAGCTCTCTCGATTTTGAAAATCTCGCCGGAGACGAATTTTTCCATCGCCCTCAGCCGCTTCTGCATAAGATAAGGATTATCCAAACAGCCTATCGGGATGGTATCGTAGAGAAGAACTGTGCCAGCAATTTTTTCGGTGGCATTATCAAAAAGTAGCTTGGTTAACTTCCGCTTATCCGTAATATCCCCAAAAATAGCCTCGTCGCGCCCCTCTTCTATTTTGGGAAAAATTAAGGTTACCTTGGGATTGACCAGAATATCCTCACTGGTTGTTTTGCTATGCAAATCAATGGTCACCTTGGTGTTCCATATATCCTTAACCTTGGGCAACTCTAAATTCAGCAACTGGGGTACAGTGGGAAAATCGCAAACGAAATTACCGATGCGCACATTATCAATAAGTGAGCCCTTAAAAAAGAGGCATTTATCCCCTTCAAACTTGATGTGGGTCATCTCGGTGCTGAACATCTGATATCCCCGATTTAAACCCTCTAGCAGCAAACATGTCTTACCTGCCCCGGGACCACCTACCAGGAGAAGAAGCTCATCTTCATCGGGGATATACATTGCCGAAGCATGGAAACTAAAAATATCGTGGTATCGCTCCAAGGTAGCCAAGGAATATCTAAAGAAAAGCCCCAGGTTACCAAAAAGACTGTATCGCCTATCTGTCATCTGCGCATCAAGCTGGCTAATATTGCCCACCACTCGCACTTCTCTGTCGGTTATGGCAACAGTTAATGGGATATCGTCAACATCATAAACATAAACGTAGGCATCCAGGTCTTTATTGAAGGGAATATCATTAACTTGGTATATATCGGTCAGCAAACACTGGATAAGTTGGCGATTCTCAAAAAACTCGGGGTTAAATATCAAATCCCGCTTATTTGAGACCAAGCCGAACTTCGCCTTAACAATTTGAACAGCACGTTTATATAATTCTTGCATTGCTTGGTGAACCTTACTTAGTGGTGTCCCGCCACTACACTACTACCCGACCTCGGCGTATCCATTGGAAATCATACTCCTTACTTCTGATACTGTCAAACATCTACAAGTAACTAATATGTTGATTTACTACTGGCACTACTTAACTATCCTCCTACTGGCTTCTTAATCATCGTGCCGGGAAGCCACATCCCTATCTGGGGGAATATTATACATAAGGTCAAACCAATTAATTGAAGGATGGTAAAGGGGAAGATTGAGCGGTAAATATCTCCCATAGTTACCCCTGGCGGCACAATACCTTTCAACCAGAACAGAACAAAACCAAAGGGGGGTGACAGATAGGCAATCTGGATATTGACGATGAAAATGATGCCAAACCAGAGTTTGCTAAAGCCCAGGGCGGTAATTATCGGCACATACAGGGGAGTGACTAACATTATTATCGCCCAGTCATCCATAACACAGCCAAGTATCAGGATAACGACCATCATCATAATCAGGATACCCCACCTGCCCCCGGGCATTGCCAGAACGGTTGAGGTTACCAGGTCTTGACAGCCTAAAGCGCTAAAGACATTGACAAAGAGGTTGGCTCCAATCAAAATCCACACGCCCATAGCGGTAAGCTTGACGGTGGTGGCTAGTGAGTCTTTGAGTACCGGCCAGGTGAGTCGGCGGTATATGGCATTAATGAGGAGGGCGCCACCAGCCCCAAAGCAGGCAGCCTCTTTTGGCGTAGCCACCCCCATCCAGATTACCCCAAGAACGAGAAAGATAAGGACTAGGAATGGCCAAATGGCAGTAACTGACTTAATTCTCTCTCCCCAGGCGACCTTCTCTTCCGGTGGTATCGGCGGACCCATGTGTGGCTGCAGCTTGCACCTTATGCCAATGTAGGTTAAATATAAACTAGACAGCAGCAGCCCGGGCATGACCCCACCCATAAATAGAGCCCCTATTGATTCCTTGGCTATGACGCCATAGAAAATAAAGGGGACGCTGGGAGGAATGAGAGCTCCTAGCGCTCCCCCTGCCCCCACTGAGCCTATAGCTATCGTCTTATGGTATTTATGCTTTAACATGGAGGGGATGGCAATTAGCCCCATGGTAATGGTAGCTGGTGGTGTTATCCCGGTAATAGCGGCAAAGAAGGTGCAGACAACAACTGTTCCCATTGCTAGACCACCACCGAGACCACCGATCAACTTGTACCCCATATCATAGGCGGCATCGGCGATACCCGAATATCGGACCAGATTCCCCATAAAAATAAACATGGGGACGGTTACCACGACTGCCTGCCACGGGGTATAGAAAAAGGCACTAGGAGCAGCTAACAGAGTCCGGGGAGTCATCAGCAGAGCAAATAGAACTGCAGTGCCGCCCAAACCAAGAGCGACAGGTAGCCCCATAAACAAGGAACCAAAGAGACACACAAACATTAGGACAGTGATAAGCTCAACACTCAATCTGGCATGTCTCCACTAAATTTAAAATCTATAAATAAATATATAAATCCCTTCACCTTATTTGAAGGTAAAGGGCTTGAAATCTTCTCTTTTTAGGCTTTGGTTACTCAATGTCACTACCCTTGTCACTCACCTTTGGTAACGTCAAAGAGCCTGGCTTGGGCTACCCGCTTTCTTTCCCAATTACTATCCGTACGTCTAAGACAAATTTTTTAATTGCCACCAGCAGGAGGGCAGAAGCCCCCAGAGGTATCAGTGACTTGAGGTGATAGAGAGGCAACCGAATTGCGGTGGGTGTCATCTGACGCATAACAAAAGACGCGTGAGCTGCCTCTATCCCTTTCCATATCAATACATAGCAATACAGAAAGGTGAAAACGAAGGTGAGTATATCGAGAATCGCTTTGACCCGCGGGGGAAGGCGACCATAAATGAGGTCTAACTTGACAAAAGCGCCATAGAGGAGGGCGTATCCCCCACCAACGCAAGCAAGGGCGACCATAGCGAACTGAAGCGTTAGCCAAATCCACAGGGAGGGGCTGTTGAACAGGTACCTCATTATTACATCATATAGTCCAAAGCTCATCATGTAGAGGATGAGCAACCAGCCGACCCTCCCCAGCCATTCATTCGTAAAATCAATCGCTTGCCCTGCCTTGTTCCAGACCTTCATTCTTTCTGCCTAAGTTGGGTTAATACGCCCTCCTCTTTTGCTCCGGGTTATAGCCGACCTACATCTCTAAGGAATTCCTTCCAGAGCTCAACTCCCTGGGCATTACGTGCTGACAGTTCGGCGACGCCAGGCCACACTTCCTCTACTACTTTGACGCGCATCCTGGCTACCTCATCATCAGATAGAGTTATGATCTCGCCGCCATAGTCAACAATAGCGGCTAGTGCGTCCTTTACTCCATCATTGTGTAGCCGGCTGGTCTTGAAGTAGTTAGGCATGAAGACTTCCTCAATGCGGTCCTGCTGCCACTCCGTCAGGGCATTCCACTTATCAAGGTTGATAAATATCTCCTGATGCTGGGCTGGACACCATCCCGGCATAATTGCGTAGTCTATAACCTCGTAGAACTTCATATCATCTGTGCCTCCGGTATCCCAGAAGGTGCCTTCAATGGTGCCTAGCTTTATTGCCATGTA
>JBHIFE010000002.1:0-32209 GCA_046760985.1 Dehalococcoidales bacterium | reverse complement strand
TGGGGCAATTCAGTGGCTAGCTTGGCGGCATAATAGATAGCGTGGGCTGGTTCCAGCGCCGGAATTATACCCTCGGTGTCACACAAGAGCTTGAAGCCTTCCAGCGCCTGGGCGTCAGTAACCGCGACATAGGTGGCACGACCAATGTCTTTATAGTAGCTATGTTCCGGTCCTACCCCGGGATAGTCAAGCCCGGGAGCAATACTATGGGTTGCCCGTATCTGACCATTACTGTCCTCCAGCAGATATGACTTGGTCCCGTGCAAGACACCAGTCTTACCGGCGACCAGTGAGGCGGCATGTTGATTGGTCTCCAGACCTCGCCCGGCAGCCTCAACGCCGATAAATTTAACTCCTCCATCGTTAAAGAAGGGGTGGAACAGCCCGATACTGTTACTGCCGCCGCCGACACAAGCAACTAGGTAGTCAGGTAGGTGATGGTACACTGCCAGAATCTGTTCCTTTGTTTCCTCTCCGATTATTGACTGAAAGTCACGCACTATCATCGGATAGGGGTGGGGACCGACAACCGAGCCAAGAAGGTAGTAGGTGTTGTGGACGTTAGTAACCCAGTCGCGGATGGCTTCATTGATGGCGTCTTTTAGCGTCCGACTGCCCGACGATACCGGGCGCACTTCAGCCCCCGTTAGTTTCATGCGGTGAACATTAGGCGACTGACGGTGCATGTCCTCCTCTCCCATGTAGATAATGCAGTCAAGACCAAACATGGCGCACACTGTAGCTACGGCTACGCCATGTTGACCAGCGCCGGTCTCGGCAATTACCCTTGTTTTGCCCATGCGCTTGGCTAGTAGCCCCTGCCCCAGGGCATTGTTAATCTTGTGAGCCCCGGTATGGGCTAGGTCTTCCCGTTTCAGCAGAATGGTCGCCCCGCCGATTTTAGCGGACAATTGTTGGGCAGGGTAAAGGGGTGTTGGTCTACCAATGTATTCGCGGCACAACTGGTTAAATTGCCGTTGGAACTCAGTATCAGCACAGGCTTCAGCATAAGCTGACTCCAGCTGGCTAAGGGCTGCCATCAGTGTCTCCGGGACAAACTTACCACCGTATTGCCCGAAGTAACCACGGGAATCGGGTCTATCTTTGGTCATCATCACATCTCCTAACTGCTTCAATGAGCGCTCTGATTCTGGCTATATGTTTGACTCCGCCTACTTCAACACCTGATGAGACGTCCACCCCCCAGGGTGCTGCCCTTTTGATTGCCCGAGCTACGTTCTCCGGGGTAAGACCACCAGCGATAATCACTGGGAATTGTTCTGCTGCCTGCCGGGCTAGGCTCCAGTCAAAGGTTGTACCGGTGCCACCGTACTTGCCTTTAACCTGGGAGTCAAGGAGGTAGATATGTTTTTGCTGGTTAAGGATTCTTGCTCCTTTAGCCAGAGTGGTAGAGATTCTCTGAGAAGTCTGCCATTTACCTACGCGAATTGCCTTAATCAGGGGCTTGGTAATCTCACGGCAATACTCCCAGGGCTCATCGCCATTTAGCTGAACCCAGTCCAGATGGCAGAAATCAGCAATCTCGTTTACCATGGGAGCGGGCGTATTGACAAAGACGCCGACTACCTCCGTGGCATGACCACTTTGCTTCACTGCTGTGGCTATCTTCTCCGCCTGAACAGGAGTTACCTGGCGCCGGCTGGGAGCAAAGACCAGTCCAATAAAATCAGCCCCGGCTTTAGCCGCAGCTAAGGCATGAGCCTGTTTCCTGATACCACAAATCTTGACCCGGGTCATAATAACAGCTCCCCCATCTTGGTCAGGATGTCATCAGCCATGACCAGAGCCTCACCCACCAGCACCGCATTGACTCCCCACTCCTTCAATTTTTCTATATCCCCCCGGCAGCTAATGCCACTTTCACTAACCACAATTCGCTCCTGGGGAATGAGGGGACGCAAGCGGCGAGTGGTGTTGATATCAACTTCAAAGGTATTAAGGTCACGGTTATTGATGCCAATGATTTCGGCTCCACTAGCGAGAGCATTTTCTACTTCAGCTTGGTTGTGAACCTCAACCAGACAGCTTAGCCCAAGACTGCGGCTCAGTAACAGGAGTTCTTCAAGCTGCCCCTGACTCAAGATAGCCACGATTAGCAATAGCGCATCAGCACCATAGGCACTGGACTCATATACCTGATACTGGTCAAAGATAAAATCCTTCCTCAACAGGGGGAGTCTGACCTCTTCTCTAATTGCTGCCAGATGGTCAATGCTGCCTTGAAAGTAGTTGGCTTCGGTTAACACTGAAATAGCGGTGGCACCACCCAGAGCATAAGTTTTTGCCAGTTCAACCGGGTTGAAATTGGGGCAGAGAACCCCTCGCGATGGGGAGGCTCGTTTTATCTCGGCAATCAATCGGGTGGTATCCCCGCTAAGGGCACGGGCAAAATCAAGCGGAGCCCGGCGCTGGGCAACGCGTTCTTTTAAAGTGGAGAGAGGCAGGCTCCCTTTCTTCTGCTCAACCTCTTCTCTTTTTCCAGCAATGATTTTGTTCAGCATTTTAAGACTATCCCAGACTCTGACTGACTCTTATCAGAGCCTCAAGTTTTTCCAGGGCACGGCGGCTATCAATCGCTTCCTCAGCGAGGCGTGCCCCTTCTTTTAGGTCTGAGGCTCGGTTGCCAGCGACCAAGGCGGCGGCAGCATTCATGACCACTACACCCCGCCAAGGACCTTCATCACCATTGAGGATACGACGCAGCATTTTGGCATTCTCTTTAGGTGTCCCTCCCTTAATTTCAGTAAGGCGGGCACTGTTAAAACCAAAATACCGGGGGGAGACCTCATAAGGTGGCAGCACCTTCTGCTCATTAATTTCCCACACCAGCGACTTGCCACTGATTGAGATTTCGTCCATACCATCCAGACCGTGCACCACCAGAGAATGCTTGGTGCCCAATCGGTGGAGAGCGGAGGCAATCTTACTTCCTAACTCTTCGCCGGCAACACCAATTACCTGAGACTCAGCCCGGGCGGGATTGGTCAGGGGACCAAGGATATTAAAGACGGTGCGGATGCCAATCTCACGGCGGGGAGCAGCAGCATACTTCATTGCCGGATGGAAGATGGGAGCAAACATAAAGCCGATGCCTACTGTCTCCAAGCATTCAGCTACTGCCTCAGCACCAAGGTCAATCTTTACTCCTAAAGCTTCAAGGACATCGGCGCTGCCACAGTGGCTGGTCATAGCCCGGTTGCCGTGTTTAGCTACTTTGAGACCAGCACCAGCGACAACAAAAGCAGCAGCGGTGGAAATATTTATGCTGGAGCAGTTGTCGCCTCCGGTACCGCAAGTATCTACTACCGGCGGAGTTACCTTCACTGGTATCGCCTTAGCCCGCATAATACTGGCTAGCCCAGCAATTTCATCCACCGTCTCCCCTTTAATTCGCAGTGCGGTAACGAAAGCAGCAATCTGAGCCGGGGTTGCCTCACCACTCATTATCTCCTCCATTACCCCCGCCGCTTGCTCAAAATTAAGTGAACGACCAGAAACCAAGGCTTCAATAGCTTCACGAATCATCACTGTCCCCCCTTGCTTATAAAGTTTTTAAGTAGCTTCTTCCCCACCTCGGTCATAATTGATTCGGGGTGAAACTGGACTCCATCTACGGGGAACTGGCGGTGGCGCAGTCCCATAATCAGACCATTTTCTGTCCAAGCACTAACCTCAAGGCAATCAGGTAAGCCGTCACCCATTACAGCTAAGGAATGATAGCGGACAGCCGGGAAGGGGTTGGGCAGTCGGCTAAATAGTCCTTTCCCATCATGGTAGATAAGCGATGATTTGCCGTGCTTGATTTCGCCAGCACGGTCAACTCTGGCTCCGTAACTGTAGCCGATGCACTGGTGTCCAAGACAGACTCCCAGAATGGGGAGGTGGGAACCAAAGTGGCGGATAACCTCGTTGGAGATGCCAGCTTGCTGCGGAGTCCCCGGACCAGGAGAGACGACAATGTGCTGGGGCGAGAGCTTTTCCATCTCGCCAAGGCTCATCTTATCATTCCTAACCACTATTACCTCCTCCCCCAGTTCGCTCAGGTACTGGAAGAGGTTGTAGGTAAAGCTATCATAATTATCTATTAACAGGAGCATGATTTGCCTCCGCCTGTTTAATAGCTGTCAGTAATGCCTGGGCTTTATTCAAGCTTTCTTGATACTCATTCTGTGGAATACTATCGGCGACAATACCAGCCCCAGCTTGAACACTGGCAATGCCGTTCTTAATGACAACGGTGCGGATAGCGATGGCAGTATCCAGATTTCCGGAGAAGTCAAAATAGCCTACCGCCCCAGCATAGGGTCCCCTTTTATCCGGTTCCAGCTCGGCAATAATCTCCATCGCCCGAATCTTGGGAGCACCGGAAACAGTACCAGCGGGGAAGCAAGCCCGCAGGGCATCAAACTGAGAAAACCCGGCTCTGAGCTTACCCTGAACATGAGATACCAGGTGCATTACATGGGAGTAGCGCTCAATATCCATAAACTGGGTAACTTCAACAGTGCCGGGCTCGCTGATTCTGCCGACGTCGTTGCGGCTGAGGTCTACCAGCATAAGATGCTCAGCACACTCCTTCTCATCCTTCCTGAGCTCTTTTTCCAGAGCCATGTCTCGGGCAGTATCCTTGCTGCGGGGACGGGTGCCAGCGATGGGATGGTTAGATACTATTCCATCCTCCACCCGCACCAGAAGCTCGGGGGAGGCACCAACAATGTAGAAATCGCCGAGGTGAAGATAGTACATATAGGGAGAGGGATTAATAGAGCGTAGCGCCCGATATATGGCAAAGGGACTAGCATCAGTGCGCTGAGCCAGCCGCTGTGATAAGACCGCTTGGATTATGTCGCCAGCATAGATGTAATCCTTAGTCCTGGAGACCATAGCTTCAAATTCTGCCTCAGAAAGGTTTGACGATACTGAAAACTCGGCAGAAGCCGCTGGTGGAACCTCGGTGGCAACTGGCTGCCCCAAACGCTCCACCAAGCTGTCAATCTTGCCAATTGCTTCAAGATATGCCCTTTCAATATCGCCATCAAGGTGAGCATGAGAGACGACCTTAATTTTGTGGGTGAGGTGGTCAAAAACGAGAAGGGTATCAGCCAACATCAGCATGGACTCAGGCAGACCCAGCGGGTCGTGCTCAGGGGAGGGTAACCTCTCAAAGTAGCGAGCTACTTCATAGGCTAAATAACCAACCATTCCCCCATGGAACCGGGGCAAACCAGCAATTGGTACCAATTGAAATCGCTTAAACTCCTTCTCTATCAGAAGTAAGGGGTCAACCGGATTCTCACCACCTGTCTTTAAGATAAAGGAAGGCTCGGTACCGATAAAACTATAACGGGCTAGTCGCTCGCCGCCCTCAACACTCTCCAGAAGGAAGGAGTAATTACCACGAGCTATCTTGAGATAAGCTGACACCGGTGTTTCCAGGTCAGCCATCATCTCGTAGTAAACTGGCACCAGGTTGCCGTATTTTTTCAGCTGCCGAACCTCATCTAGTGTTGGATAATACATATCAGCTCCTCATAACAAATATAAAAAGCCTCCCACCCTTGAAGGGGCGGGAGGCTTGCTTCCGCGGTGCCACCCTTCTTAGTCATCTCCCTAAAATGAAGCCAGATGACTATCTCTATCGGGCACAGAAGCTATAATATATTTAGCTCGATACCCTGGGACTTGATAACGCTTCCCTTGCGTCAAAGCCTACTTGTCTTTATCACTTTCGGTTTGCAGCTCCCAAGTCCATTCAGCTTCGGCGCTGGCATCGGCTCACACCTTACCCGACTCTCTGCGCCCCGCTTTGAAGCCTACTAGTCTTGTTCACAGCCTTTACGCTATTTCTGGCAGTTTAGCAACATGCTGAAATTTTGTCAAGTAGCTGCCGCAGGTAAGCTAACCATACAGGTGACAGGAGACTAAATGGTCTCCATCTCGGGTTCTTAGTGTCGGCTCTTGCTGACGGCAGATTTTCATAACTTTGGGACATCTGGTATGGAAGCGACAGCCCAGGGGTGGCTCAATTGGCGAGGGAACCTCACCTTGCAACGAAATCCTTTCCCGCTTCTGGTGCGGGTCCGGAATAGGGATTGCCGAGAGCAGCGCCTCGGTGTACGGATGAAGGGGGTGACTGAATAATTCCGTTCTTCCCGCCAATTCAACTATCTGACCGAGATACATTACCGCAATCCTATCTGAGACATGTCCGATGACTGATAGGTCATGGGCAATGAACAAATAGGCTAGCCCAAGCTCGTGTTGTAAATCCATGACTAGGTTTAGAATTTGAGCTTGGACTGATACGTCCAGGGCACTAACCGGTTCATCAGCTACAATGAGTTTTGGATTTACCGCTAGAGCCCGGGCAATCCCGACTCGCTGTTTCTGTCCACCGCTCAACTCGTGGGGGTACCTGGTGGCATGTGCCGGTTCTAAACCTACCCGTTTTAGCAACTCCTCCACTCTTTCCAGTCTCTCTTTTTCGGTGCCAACACCATGAATGAGCAATGCCTCCCCTATAGAATCGCCGATAGTCATTCTTGGGTCAAGGGAAGATTGCGGGTCCTGAAATATCATCTGAGCCTCTCTTCTCAGTTCCTTTAATTGCTTTTTACTCCATGCCGTAATATCGCTTCCTTTATAGAGGATTCTACCTGCGGTCGGCTCCTCCAGCCTTAGCAGAGTCCTACCCAAGCTAGACTTACCGCATCCAGATTCACCAACCAAGCCCAGGGTTTCTCCTTCCGTGATATAAAAGGAAACCCCGTCCACTGCCTTGACATCGGCAACATGTCTAGAGAGTAATCCCACCGTAACCGGATAATACTTTTTCAGGTTTTCAGCTTCTACCAATCTTCGGCTCATTTCACGATATCCTTCCAACCTAGCCAACTATGAATACAAGTAGCAAGCTACAATATGCTCTCCAGAGATTACAATCTCCTTTGGTCTCTCCCGGGTGCAGATTGGCATCCGCCACTCACAGCGGGGATGGAAGATACAGCCTTCAGGAGGGTCAATTAAGCTGGGTATCATTCCCGGGATAGGTGTTAGTCTATCCCTTTTAGTTGAGATATTAGGCAGGCAATTAATTAACCCGAGAGTGTAAGGATGCTTGGGTTGGTCAAATATATCAAGCGCGGTACCAGCTTCGGCTACCCTTCCGCCATACATCACTACAATCCGGTCAGCAATCCCGGCTACTGTACCTAGGTCGTGCGTTATAAATAGGATAGACATATTCCTTTTTTGCTTTAGATCTCGGAAGATATCCAAAATCTGAGTCTTTATGGTTGTGTCAAGGGCAGTAGTAGGCTCATCAGCGATAAGAATCTCAGGCTCACAGGAAAGGGCAGCCGCTATCATTACTCTTTGCTTCATACCACCAGAGAACTGGTGTGGATAGTCCTTCATTCTCTCCCTCGCCTGGGGAATGCCCACTCGTTTCATTAGCTGTAAGGTTCTCTCCATAGCCGCTTTGGGCTTTAACCTGAGATGGAGCTTTATCTGTTCGGCTATCTGGTCGCCAACGGTGAACACGGGATTTAGCGAAGACTGGGGGTCTTGAAATATCATAGCTATCCTATTGCCACGGATTTGTCTGAGCCTCCCACCGGAGCAGTGTAGCAAGTCTTCATTGTGATATAGGATCTCCCCGTCAATTATTCTACCCGGGGGGCTATCAATCAAGCGTAAAATTGATAGTGCGGCAGTTGACTTACCGCATCCTGACTCACCTACTAAACATAGGCTCTCCCCCTTCCTAAGAGCAAAATTAATATCATCAACCGCCTTTACCACCCCACTGCGGGTGAAAAAGTAAGTCTTCAGGTGCTTAATCTGTAATAAGGTATTGTTCATACGACTCCTAAAGCTGACTCCTGGGATCAAAGGCGTCTCTAATACCGTCCCCCAGAAAATTAAAGGCTAAAACGGTCAAAAAAAGCATAATCCCCGGCTCTACAGCTACCCACCAGGCGGTATCCAAACTGCGCTGACCGGCATGCAAGACCACCCCCCAGCTGGTAACGGTAGGGTCACCCAACCCGATAAAACTCAGGGCTGCTTCAGCCAAGATGACCGCTGGCACAGATAGGGTAGCGATGACAATAATAGAGCTTAGGACATTTGGTATAAGGTGACGGAATATGATTCGGTTGTCGCTTGCTCCTAAGGATTTAGACGCCATGATAAATTCTCTAGTTCTGAGAGACAAAGCCTCACTCCTGACCAGCCTGGCTGTTCCCGTCCAGCCGGTGAGTCCTATCGCCAGGATGATGAAGACTAAAGACGGTCCGAAGATGAAAATAATGAATACCAGCAGTAGGAAGAAAGGGAAGGTCATCATTACGTCAGTGAATCTCATTAGAGCCATGTCCGCCACGCCGCCTAAGTAGGCAGATAGCACCCCCATGACTGTGCCGATAAATATCGCTATGAGGACGGCTAGAAAACCAACCTGCAATGATACTCTGGCGCCGGAAACGAGCATAGCCAGCATATCTCTACCTTTGTCATCAGTGCCTAAGATATGCTGCCAAGTGCCCGGGGTCTCCCTGGTCACGAATTCTCCCGTCTTCAGGTCATATACTGATTGCTCAATGGCAAAGCCCACTGGGGGCAGGTTTTTCTCCTGAAAGTTAACCTTGGTAGGGTCTTGGGTTAAAAAGGGACCAACAAGGGCGACTACGATTAAAAATACTATAAAGGCTAGCCCAAAGACGGAGAGCCGGTGCCTTTTGGTTCTCCCCCAGTAATATCTGGTCAACCGTCTATTAACATACAGCGGGTATAGCCCGTAGAAGACGATGAGAAGGGCAAAAAATACGTAGAAGTATCCCAAAGGCTCAAGAATCCGGTCAACCAGATAAATATCCATCAGAAGGATTAGACTCAGAACCAGAAGCGCACCGATAAATACTAAGTTCCTCATTCCACCGACTTTACTGCTAACCTGCCCCATCACCGTGCCTCTCACTCATACCGTATTCTGGGGTCTAGCCAGGTGTATGCGATATCGGTAGCCAGGTTGGTGAGGAGTATCACCATAGCTCCAATAAGGGTTATCGTCACCACAACCGGATAGTCCTGAGCAAAGATGGCATTAAAGGATATCCTTCCCAGCCCGGGTATGCCGAAGATAATCTCGGTCAGATAGGCGCCACCAAAGACGACACCGCTTAGGTCAAACATTATTATGGTAATGATGGGCAGAATGGCATTTCTAAAGACGTGCTTACCGATGACCACTCTCTCAGGCAGACCCTTAGCCCTAGCTGTTCTAACAAAATCTTTCCTTAAATTATCCAGGGTAGCTGACCTGGCGTATCTGGTATAGCCAGCCATCATCCCGGTGCCTAAGGTAACAACTGGCAAGATGAGGGCTTTTAAATTAGCCAGAGAAAACATCGGCAAACTGGTATCGTAGTAGGTTTTAAACCAGCCCAGTTGCACCGAGAACACCAGGATCAGCATTATGCCCAGCCAGAAATTGGGAATGGAGATGCCGATGAAGGAGAAGAAGGTAGCCAGATAATCAGTCCTAGTATATTGCCTTATCGCCGAGTAAATGCCGATCAAGATGCCCAAGCTAGCGGAGAACAGCATGCTCAGGAGGATAAGTTGGAAAGAGTAAACCCAGTGCCGTTGAATTAGCTTTATCACCGGCATGGAGGTGCTGAACGACCACCCCCAGTCGCCGCGAGCCAGATTGATCACATAGTTTAGGTACTGTTCATATATTGGCTTATCCAGACCATATCTGGCTTCAATGGCAGCTACTACTTGAGCCGGATCCTGCGTTCTGGCAGACATATTTGCCAGATACTTATCGGCTGGAGAAGTGGGTCCCACCCGTAGCAGGATAAAAGTAATGGTAACAACACCAAAGGCGATGAGAACAGCATAGATAAGCCTTCTGATGATGTAATTCTGCAATCCACCCCGTTTCAAAGACCTGCTCCGTCAGAAAGAAACTATGGTTCAGCAAAATACCATTCATGGTAGTTCCAACCCAGCCTCATCCCGGGATCAATTCCTTCCACATTAGCCTGAAAACCGTGATTACCCCTGGGGAAAGAAAGGAAATCAGCCGGTTGGTCTTCAGCTATTATCTGGCTTATCTCAGCATACATTTTTTTGCGCACTTCCTTGTCCAGTGCTTCCTTTGACCTAACCCGCACGAAAAGCTCGTCCACCCTTTCATTAGAGTATCCCCAGAAGTTCAGCCCTCCGTCAGTTGCGAAGAATACCCTTGAACCGGAGGGGGCGATAGGATGGGTGTTGAACCCCATTACCATCAAGTCCCAGGAGTTTTCGCTCACCGCATCAGGACCATTGTTGTATCTGGGCTCTTGGTCTGTGCCGGGAACCTTATTCATCATGTATTGTCTAAGGAGAGTCGCCCAGGGGATCAGCTTGATATCTACCTCTATGCCAATATCAGCTAGTTCCTGCTTTACCAGAAAAGCGATGTCTTCTCGCAGCTTGTTGCCTGAGTTGGTGACCAGAGTAAGCTTGATTGGCTTGCCATCCTTGTCCTGAACCGATATAGTTCCATCCGGCTCTTTGACGCCGTAGCCAGCTTCAAAGAGCATCTGCTGCGCCTTTTCTCTATCATACAGCGATCCATAGCCATACTTTGGCACTCCCTCCTCGGTATACCACGGAGAGGGCTTAGGAATAAAGCTGAAAGCCGGGTCACCAAAGCCGAGGAGTATGGAGTCAATCACAGCTTGTTTGTTTATCGACATGGACAAAGCCTGCCTTACCTTCTTATCTTTAAGCCCTTCCCACCCGTTCTTTCGCAGGTTATAGTTTATCAGTTGATAGCCACGGGTGGGCACGGTATAGACCTTTATGTTTTCCATCTCTTTGAACTTGGCTACTTGCTCTGGGTCTATTCCAGCATAAGTAATGTCTCCCGCTTCCAGGGCAGCATGAACCGCCGCCGGTGTCCCGAGAAGCTTGGTTATATACTGCTCAAAATAAGGGGCTCCAGTATCTTGACCCAGATAAAAGTCCGGGTTACGCTCCACGACATACTTATCATTTCTGACCCACTCCTTAAATTTGTATGGACCCAAATTTCCAGTATAGGTCAGGTTGTTGAATTCCTCAGCTTCAGTGAATGCCTTTATATCACCCTCATATTTGATGGCAATATGCTTGGGATAGGGGGTCAGCGAATAAATAGCATTATCTACAAATTCAGGGTCAACGGTCTGTCTTCTTATGATAAAGGTTGTCTCATTGACTACCTCAGCCTCAACAAATACCGTCTCACCCTCAACTTCTTCTTGCCAGTCAGTTTTGTAGGTATAGTTGAGCCAGTCGGAGAACATGAGGTTCTTCAAGGTATAGACATAGTCCTCAGCGGTGACTTGGGTGCCATCGCTCCACCTGAGATCGTCCCTAATGGTGATAGTGTAAGTCAGCCCATCTTCGGAGACCTCCACCGGCTTAGCCAAGTGGCGCAAAACTACATTCCAGTCATTATCATAAGTGGCAAGGCTACCTATGGTTTGCCCGGCATAGGAGAATGAAGCAGCGTCAGCAGCTAGAATCCAGTTCAAGGTTTCAGCGTCTCCCGCCGAGACCCCTTCTATGAAAGTTCCCTTTACCTCAGGGTAGAGTTTTGGTGCTGGTGGTGGCGCTGGTGCTGGCACTGGCTCAGGTGCCGGGGACGGCGCTGGCGCTGGAGCTGGCTCAGGTGCCGGGGACGGTGCTGGCGCTGGGGCGGGTGCCGGAGCGGCACAGCCAACCGTGAACATGAGCAGTAATACGACGAAAATAGTAAATCCCTTCATTTTCAGCCTCCTCCCTCAGGATTAGCTATCCCAAATATTTAGCTCATTACTATGGCAGTCGGCTATTCCTCCTATTATTAACATTATGATTCGTATCTAAGAATAATGCAAATCAACGGCAATAGCAGACGCACACTTTTTAACCACCCGAGGACTTCTTGTTGACAGTCAATAACAGAATTTGGGACAATCTTTATACTAAGTGAGCCAAAGAATACAAATCACATTTGGCGATTACACTTCTGCCTTTGAGGAGGAATGTTATGCTCAGATTCAGCGCTAATTTAACCTGGATGTTTAATGAGGTTGATTTTCTGGAGCGTTTTGAGCGGGCATCTAGAGCCGGTTTCAAGGGAGTTGAATGCCTGTTCCCTTATCAATGGGATAAGAATGATTTGGCAGAGAAGCTGGACAGGCACGGTCTTGAAATGGTATTGCACAATCTGCCGGCTGGTAACTGGGCTGCCGGAGACCGTGGTATCGCCTGCTTACCAGAACGAGTGGGAGAATTCCAAGAGGGCGTGAGGTTAGCTATTGAGTATGCTAGAGCTTTGCGATGTCCTCGCCTGAACTGTATTGCTGGATTAACTCCAAAGGAGGTGCCAGCCGAGAAAGTCCGCCAGACGCTGGTGGATAACCTTCGGTTTGCCGCCACCGCCCTAGAAAAAGAAGGCATTATCTTATTGGTTGAAGCCCTAAATAACCACGATTTTCCCGGATTTTATCTAACCCATACCCAAGATGTGCTCCGGTTAATTGAGGAAGTCAATCACCCCAACCTCTGGCTTCAATATGACATCTATCATATGCAAATCATGGAAGGTAATCTGACTAGAACCATTCTGGATAATCTGGCTCATATCGGGCACATTCAGCTGGGGGATAATCCAGGACGACATGAGCCAGGAACTGGCGAAATTAACTTCCCCAACCTACTCCGCTCCATTGATGAGGCAGGATATGGGGGTTGGATTGGGTGTGAGTACAAGCCGGCTGGCGTGACCGAAGACGGTCTGGAATGGGTCAAACCTTATCTTAAAGAAGGAGGAAAATAATGGCAAGACTTGGATTTATCGGATTAGGAATAATGGGCAAGCCAATGGCTAGTCACCTGGTAGCTGCTGGGCACACTGTCCATGTCTGTGACTTAAACCCGGAACCGGTTAGGGCGCTGTGTGCCATCGGTGCTGCGGGGTGTAGCTGCTCTCGGGAAGTAGCCCAAGAATCCGATGTAATCTTCATTATGGTTCAAGACACGCCCGATGTTGAGATAGTCTTATTCGGTCAGGATGGTGTAGCCGACGGCGTTAGTCCAGGTTCTATCGTGGTAGATATGAGTTCCATCTCTCCCATTGCCACCAAGGAATTTGCTAAAAGACTTGCCGCTCTGCAGGTTAAAATGCTTGATGCCCCGGTCTCCGGTGGTCAGGTGGGTGCGGAAAAAGCCACCCTTTCCATTATGGTGGGGGGTGAGCCTGAGGTGTTTGAGCAAATTAAACCCTACTTTGAACTTATGGGTAAGAACATAGTTTATATTGGTGATAATGGGGCTGGTCAAACTTGTAAGGTAGCTAACCAGATTGTAGTCGCTCTGACCATTGAGGCGGTTGGGGAAGCTCTTTTATTCGCCTCTAAAGCAGGAGCTGATCCAAGAAAAGTAAGGGAAGCACTGCTTGGAGGATTTGCCCAAAGTCGGATTTTGGAATTGCACGGAGAACGAATGATTGGGCGGAGCTTTGACCCCGGTTTTCGCATCCGGTTACACCAAAAAGACCTGAACCTAGCTTTGCAAGCAGCACGCAACTTGGGGTTAAGCCTGCCTAACACCGCCACCGCCCAAGAATTATTTAATGCAGTTGCCGCCCAAGGTGGTAGTGACCTAGACCATTCTGCCATGGTGCTGGCGCTAGAAACACTGGCTAATCACAAGATCAGCGGATAGATAGCTACTCACATCTCAGGAACAATAACTATGACCAATTGCCAACATTGTGGCAAGGAGTCACCTCTTATTTCCCAAGCCCTCGGGCTGTGCGTGGATTGTATCCGAAGCGACTTCCCAAAGGTGCTACCTCTTATTGACAAAGCCCACCGCCGAGCCAGGAAGCTATTTGACCTCCCCTATCAGCCGCCTAAAGTTGAACCGGGACGTAAGTGCCACCTCTGTATAAACGAGTGCCGGCTCGCCCCCGGAGTGAGGAGCTATTGCGGACTACGCCTCAATGAGGGAAATAAGCTAACGGGGGCGACTGCTGAGAAAGGTAATGTCAGCTGGTATTATGATGCTCTGCCGACTAACTGTGTAGCTGATTGGGTCTGCCCCGGTGGCACTGGAGTCGGTTATCCCCGGTTTGCCTACTCTCAGCAAGCTGAGTATGGCTACAAAAATCTGGCTGTTTTCTATCAGGCTTGCTCCTTTGATTGTCTGTTCTGCCAGAACTGGCATTACCGCTACTCAGCAACGAAGGAAAGCAGGGTTAGTGCCCTGGAGTTAGCTCAAGCAGTTGATGCCCGTACTGCCTGTATATGTTACTTTGGCGGTGACCCGACACCACAATTGCCTCACGCTCTCCGTGCCTCCCGACTAGCTTTAGAGAGGAACAGCGACAGAATCCTGCGCATCTGCTGGGAAACAAACGGCTCAATGCATCCGGCATTATTAAGACAGGCGGCTGAACTCTCCCTGGATTCCGGTGGCTGCATCAAGTTTGACCTGAAAGCCTGGAGTGAGGAGCTACACATTGCCCTTTGTGGCGTAAGCAATAAAAGAACGCTGGAAAATTTTCGGCTCCTAGCCGAGTATATTAAGAGAAGACCCTCACCTCCCTTCTTGGTTGCCAGCACTTTACTCGTCCCCGGATATATAGATAAGAAGGAAATCTCCGGTATTGCTGCCTTTATTGCCTCCCTTAACCCTAATATCCCTTACGCTCTCCTTGCCTTCTACCCCCAATTTATGATGAACGATTTACCATCTACTTCACAAAGACATGCTCAGGAGTGCTTAGCGGCAGCCAAGGCACAGGGGCTGAAAAGAGTGAGGTTGGGCAATATCCACCTGCTAGGTAGCGACTACTAACTGAGAATAGGGATGCCTAAATTACTCTGAAGTACCTAGATGGCTTTCCAGAATCTTCTCAAGTTCAGTCGGAGTAAGGTTATAACGCTCCATGAGGTCTAGAAGTTGCTGAGCACGCTTGGCATCTAAATCGGCACTTCCCAGTTTCTGGGGTCTGGTCGGTGACCATGCCTCGTCACGAATGTTCAGCGTCAATAGGTCCGGTCGTGAGTAATGTCCAACCCCGTCAAGATACACCTTAGCTAGCTCCCGTTCTGAGAGGTCAATCTCAGCATATACAATTGCCTCACGCCCAAACACCGGTCCTTCAATAATCAGCCCAGCGGGGTTAACAATACAACTACCCCCAATGGCAAGATTGAACTTCATCACCTCTCTCAACTCGTTGGGAATATCTTCCGGCTTGAGAAACCAGCTTGAACTGACAACAAACACCTGGTTTTCAACGGCATGCTGGCGGATTGCCGTCTCAAGGTCACACGTCTTAGACTCAACCTGAGCTGATTTGTCACCAAGGTGCTTATTTACCGTCCACCAGCCCGGCCATAGAGCACAGTGAATTTCCTCCCCCTTGATGGCAAGGGCAGCACGGAGAAGAGTCATGTGGTGTTCGTAGCAAATACTTGTGCCCAGCTTGCCAATATCCAAATCGAAAACACGTATATCGCTGGCATCTCCCATGCCCCAGTAAGCCCGTTCCGAGTGGGTAGGCATCAGCTTGCGATGACGACCAAGAATTTTGCCTTCACGATTGAGCACTATCAAGGAGTTGAAAATTGTCAGGCTCCCTGGCTGGTCGGACAACTCATTGCAGCCAATCACACAGTTGACCTTCGCTTTGCGCGCCACTTTCGCCAGGTGCTGAGCCTCCTCGCCATCCCATCGGATAGCCGACCGTATCATTTTAGCTGCCAATTCGGTTGATTGCTTCACCGAGACACCCCCACGCCAAAAGGGATAACCGCAAAAATAAACCTCGGGGAAAACAAGGAGATCCAGTCCCAGCTTTCCTCCCTCCTCAATGTAGTGACAAGCCTTTTCCAGAGTTTGCTGCTTATCAAAGAACTTTGGTGCTATCTGAGCAGCTCCAACTTTGATTACCCTCTTCATGACAATTCCTCCTACTCGCCAAGTTTGTCGCCTATCTTCAAGCTTGTTTGCCCGGCAAATTCGGCAGCCCCTATCTTAGGCAAACCCTTTAGCTGCACCCGCTTAACAAGTATAGCCCCCTCCGGAGCTGCCACCACAAATCCCTCTTTGGTAATATCAATGATTTCGCCCGGTAAGCCACCGGCAGCACCAGCAAGCAATTCTGAGTCAAAGATTTTGAACCCCTTGCCCTGAAAACGGGTTGTTGCCCCCGGTTGAGGATTAGTGCCCCGAATAAGGTTATAGATTTTGGTTACCGGCTGGAACCAGTTAATTATCGCTTCCTTTTCGGTGCAAAGTCCCTCGTAAGTAGCTTGCGATTCATTCTGAGGGATTCGCGGCGCCACACCTTTTTTAATTAACTCAATGCTCTCAGCTATTGCCTCTATTCCTAAAGGAAAAAGTTTATTAAAGTAGAGCGACCCCACCGTATCGTCGGGAGAAATCTCCACTTCCTTCTGCAACAGGATGGGACCGGTATCTATCCCTTTGTTCGGCCAGAAAATGGTAATACCTGTCTTGGTCTCACCATTGATTATCGCCCAGTTGATGGCACTGCCCCCTCGGTGTTTGGGGAGTAGCGAGGGATGGTACTGAATTGTCCCCAGCCTGGGGTAATCTAAGATAGACTCAGGTATAATGCTGGTTACATAAGCCATCACGTTTAGGTCTGGTTTCAGTTTGGCATACTCATCATAGACCTCTGGAGCTCGCATGTCTTCCGGTTGAAAGGTTGGTATGCCTAACTGAAGAGCCAATTGCTTAAGCGGGTTTGTCTTTCCCGGAATGTCAGGAGCCGTATAAACTCCGACCACCTCTTCTCCCCGGTCAACTAATGTCTGGAGAACTTTCTCACCAAAGGCTGCCTGCCCAATCAAAACAATACGCATTCACCAACCTCTTTTATTATTGTTAACCATCTCCAAGTTGTATTCTACATGCTGATAGATTAGCGGACAATTATCCTTGTTTCACCTGCTAATATGAAAATAAAGTAGCGAAGAAGTTTATTGTAGAACCTTCCTCAGCTTTTTCCCTAGTCCGCTGTCGGTCTATCCGATTTTTTCCATGTCCTCACCACAGCAAACCAGCGTACCACCACCAACCTTGGTCACCACCACCTCATTACCACAGATATTGCACTGGTATTTTTCACCAACTTTCTCAACCGTCATGTCTTAAACCCTCTTTTCCTCTTTACTGGGAGATAATTCTGCTATTTCGCAACAGCCAGGTTCACCGGGATGACCACAGCAGTTCTGCCTTTTGCTTATTTTAATAAAATTGTTGCGGAAGACAAGATACAACTTTCGGTGAAAAGGCATTGGCACCAACATATTGGTGAAGAAAGCTCTCAAGGCTGGCATTTCCGTTTACTCCTTCCTTTCTAGTCTTATAATATTACAACTTTGCCGTAGATAATAGCCAGCGGGGAAAAGGCTTTTTGTTAGGCTAGGCTTACCCATCAAGACCCCGCCAGAACGCACAGAATCAATTTTCAGTCCCTTTCTTGGGCAAGATAGAGAAATCCCCCCTTCCCACCCTGTGATAAAAGTTACATACACCTAGCTCATTATAAAGTAAAATTATCTACTAAAGAGGAAAAAGAGAGTATTAGACATGAAAAGAAAGGAGGTCTACGATGGTTGCCATTATAAGAAGACCAACCAGAGCCTTGACCGCGGTGGAGCCCTTCTATCGCCCCGTCAGTTTACTTGATGAGATGGAGAGGATGGCGCGGGATATCTGGGAGTCTTGGCCAGTTACCTTTAGCACCAACCTAACTCCGAGAATGGATATGTATGAGGACAAAGAGGGGCTGGTGATTAAGGCTGAGTTCCCCGGTGTCAAGAAAAAGGATCTCAACATCAGCCTTGAGGGTGATGTGCTCACCATAAAGGCAGAGAAGAAACAGGAGAAAGTGGCTGAAGAGGCTACCTATTATTCCTGTGAGCGGTGCTTCGGTCAGTATACTCGACGCTTGTCTCTGCCATTTCATGCTGACGCCGAGCAAATCTCAGCTACTTTCAAGGATGGTCTTTTGAAGCTAAGGCTCCCCAAGGCTGAAGAAGCCAAGAGCAAGCCCGTTAAGGTCAAGGTGCGGTAGTACTCAGGTAGAGAGAAGACAAGGGAGCCGAGGTAACCTCGGCTCCCTTTTTTATATTCTAAAAACCAGCCCCGGCTTCCCGAATTTCACTTTTTGGCGAGGATGCACTTGACATATACATGAAACCGATATAATATGAACGAGCAAAAATCATTAAAACGGGCATGGTGTGGTAAATAACAGCGGCTATTGATGACATGGCACTTCCGTATAAAAAGCCGAGTAGGTGGTGGTTAGATGGACAATGTGTTGGCTATTATCTTAGCCGGAGGTGTGGGTGAGCGGCTAGGCATCTTAGCCCGGGAGCGAACCAAGCCGGCGATTCCCTTTGCTGGTAAGTACCGTATCATAGATTTTACCCTGAGCAACTGTGTCAATTCCGGGATTTACAATTTGAGTGTCCTGACCCAATATCAGCCCCGCTCTCTAATTGAACACATTGGTGTTGGCATGCCCTGGGGCTTAGCTCGCCCAGATGGCGGAATGCGGCTGCTACAGCCTTATTTGGCTCGCGACCAAAACCGTGGCTGGTATAAGGGAACTGCCGACGCTGTTTATCAAAACTTACAGTTTATTGAGGAGCAGAATGCTGAGCAGGTGCTAATCCTTAGCGGCGACCATGTTTACAAAATGGACTACTCTGATATGTTCAAATTTCACGAAAGGAAGCAGGCTGAGGTTACTCTAGCTGCTACTCACCTGCCCAAGGAGGAACTACATGAGTTTGGCACGGTAATGGTGGATGAAGAAGGGCGAGTGACCGGTTTCCAAGAAAAAGTTAAAGAACCAAAGAGCGATTTAGTGTCAATGGGTGTTTACCTTTTCCAAAAGGATGTCCTTCGCCGATGGTTAGAAGATGATGCCCAACGTAGATCCTCTAAACATGATTTTGGTCGGAACGTCTTTCCCCGATTGGTAGGTAATGGCAATGTTTTCGCCTATATTTTTGAGGGATACTGGCGTGATGTCGGCACGGTGCGAAGCTATTGGCAGGCTAATATGCACCTACTTGATGACCCCCCCTCCCTCAGATTCAGTGCTGATTGGCCCATCCGCACCCAAGAAGAGCAAAGACCACCAGCTATTATTGCTCAGCGAGGTGATGTTATTAACAGTATGATATCAAACGGCTGTATTATTGAGGGGCGCGTGGAACATTCAATCCTCTCACCAGGAGTTAGCGTGGCTAAAAATGCCGTAGTTAAGAACTCAATTATTATGAATGATACCGTTGTTGGTCGAGATAGTATAATTGACTATTCAATCCTCGACAAGGAGATAGAAGTAGGCGCTGGTTCTTATATTGGTTTTGGCAATGATTTCCAGGTTAACCGCAAAGAACCTAGCATGCTGAACAGCGGAATAACTGTCATCGGTAAGGGGGCTAAGATCCCTGAAGGGGCTAAGATAGGTCGCAATTGTGCCATATTCAGTAATGTGACAGAAGATAATTTCCCCAGCCTTGAAGTCCCGAGTGGCGAAACAATCACCACCAGGCGGCGCCGCCCTAGCCAATAGATATAGACATTAAACCGGCTGGTGAGTCAAAGTAAGAGACGAAAGACAACATGTCAGAACTGAGACAAGACCCCACCACCAAAGCATGGGTGATAATAGCCCCAGAAAGAGCTAAACGCCCTCAGCACAGACCAAAAATGAGGCGTGTCAATGAGTTACCCAATTGGGATGCCTCCTGTCCCTTTTGCCCGGGCAACGAAAGTCAAACACCTGATGAAGTTTTCCGCCTTCCCTTAGCCGCCGAATCTTCAAGTTGGGAGGTGAGAGTAGTACCTAACCGGTTCGCCGCACTAATACCCGGGGAGGATATTACTAGGATAGGAAGTGGACACTTTTTCCGCAGAATGGAAGGTTTTGGCATACATGAGGTAATCATAGAAACGCCGTCTCATAATATGCCGATGGCGTTAATGTCATATGAGCAGGTAGAAAAGGTGCTGATAGCCTATCTGGAAAGATACAATACCTTGAAGAAAAATCGGCGATTCCAGTTCATTACTATTTTTAAGAATCACGGTTGGGCATCGGGAACATCTTTGATACATCCCCACTCCCAACTAGTGGCAACACCTATCATAGCTACTTACTACCACCGGAAATTTGATGTCGCCCACAATTATTATGTTGATATGGGTAGTTGCCTTTACTGTGATTTGGTCGCTGAGGAGCTAGGGAGGGGAAAAAGAATCGTTGCCGATAATGACCAATTCATTGTCCTCCATCCTTACGCTTCGCGCGTTCCATATGAGACCTGGATTATTCCCAAAGAGCATTATGCCTCTTTTGGTCTGTACCCAGACATGTACTTACCCGAACTAGCCAAGACATTGAAGGATACCCTTCTCTGCTTACATCATGAGCTTGATAATCCCGCCTTCAACCTTATGATTGATACCTCAACTACAATGGACGAAGAGGATCCATATTATCACTGGCATATCAGAATAGTGCCAAGGTTAACTACCATTGCCGGCTTTGAAATGGGCTCAGGTATCTATATAACTACGGCACTACCAGAGCACACTGCGAAGCAGATGAGACAGTGCGCCCTCAGCCTGCCTAAACCTTTATCGTAACCCGAGCAGCCGAGAAAAAAAGGTCATCACCTCTGAGGTAGAACCCAAGAAGTAATCAGCATTTGACGACGGATTTTCCGGACCAACAAAAATGCTCCACCCCTGTGGACGGTGAATAATTCTAAAGGCGTCTTCATCAGTGGTATCATCACCCAGATAGATAGTTAGCAATTGCCCCGGCTTAAGGACTGACTTTAATCCTTTTATTATTGTCTCTACCGCCTTCCCTTTGTGCCAATCTACCGGCGGCCTAACTTCCCAGACCTTTTTCCCTGAGGTAACCCTGATTTTCCCCTTCCGGAGTAGTGGCGAAGTGATTTGGTGAAAAATCTGGACGACTCCGTCTACCTCGCTTTCTTTGACCAAGCGATAGTGGACACTCAAGCTCAATCCCTTGTCCTCAACAATGACCCCCTCGGTACTACTTAATTTGGCTGAGAACTGCCTAGCCAGGTTTCTTATTTCTGTCTGAGTTGCTTCAGCCACCGGATTAATTAACTTGAGATGAGGACCTTCTATTTCAAGTCCGTGGTTTCCGGCGTAGTAAATTCCTTCTATTCCCACCATCATCTTGATCTCCGAAAGTGAACGCCCGCTGATAACACCCACGCTGAAAGTTGGTTTTTCAACCAAGGCACAAAGTTTCTCCCTGACCTCGGACGACAGTATTGCCTCATCGGGTCGCCCAACAATCGGAGTCAATGTGCCATCATAGTCTGAGAGAAGCAAAATGTGAGAAGCAGCTCTGAAGTCAGATGAAAAAGATTCCCATGCCTGAAAAAGATATTGCACTAGAGCCCCGCAATTGAGATTAGCCTAAAAACAGTAGAAGCCCCCCATCGGTAGATGTTATTGTTGGCTACAGTTTCCCGCATAGATTTCATTCGTCGCCGCCTTTCCGCCTCCGGCATCTCTATCGCTTCTTTTATCTTCTTAGCAAATTCATTGATGGCATAGGGATTGATTAAGAGAGCCTGTGGCATTTCATCCACGGCTCCGGTGAATTGGCTTAAGATTAAAACCCCGTCACCATCAACCCGGGAGGAGACAAACTCCTTTGCCACCAGATTCATGCCGTCGTGGAGTGAACTGACCACACAAAAGTTGGCTAGTCGGCGTAAGGCGGCTAATGTTGCCGGAGCCAGCTGCCTGGTCATCGGAATTACTGGTTTCCAAGAACCATTACCGTATTTATCATTTATGCTCTTCATAAGGTCTTCAATCCTCTGGTTAATGTTCTGATAGCTCTCAATTTGGGTTCGGCTAGGCATACCAGCTTGGATGAAGACCACCTTCCCCCTATAGGAAGGAAAATCGGCAAAGAATTTGTCCAGTGCCAGCAACCTCTCCGGTATACCTTTGGTGTAATCTATTCGGTCCATGCCGATGCCAACATATTTCCCCTCTAAATCAAGTTCATGGCGCAGGCTCTCCATCTCTTTCGCCACCACCTCAGTTTCCGCTTCCTGGGAAAGTCGCTCAAAGTCAACACTGATTGGAAACGGCTGCACCAGAGTAGTCCTACCTCGGTAGGTTACGGCAGATCTATCCCGGTCTATCTTAGCTTCCAGAGTATGCTCCACCGATTCCAATAGATTGTTGCAATAAGATTGAGTATGAAAACCGAGCAGGTCATTACCCAGTAAGCCATCCAATATCTCCTCCTGCCACGGACAAGTCCGGAATATCTCATAGGTTGGCCAGGGGATGTGCCAGAACTGACCTACAGTCAACCCCGGCTTCTGCTGTTTAATTAGGCGGGAAAGCAGAGCAAAGTGGTAGTCTTGAACCAATACTACCGCCTTGCGATCAGCTACCTCTTGGAGAATCGCTTCAGCAAATATTTGGTTCACCTTCTTATAGGTATCCCAGTCAGATTCTCTAAAAACGGGCGGGGTAAAGGTAACATGACATAGTGGCCACAACGCTTCATTGGCGAAGCCAAGATAAAAGCCTTCTACTTCCTGCTTGGTTAGCCATACCCGGCGTAGAGTGTATTCCGGCTTTTCTGGTGGAACTGCAACCCGATTACGAGAATCAACCACTTTCCTATCAGCGTCACCACTACCATAGGCTATCCAGGTTCCCTTTGAGGCACGCATTACCGGGTCTAAAGCCTCAGTCAGCCCACTAACCGGACGATTACAGACTATCTCATCGCCAGACATGGTATGAATATAAGGTTCCCGATTAGATGCTACCAGAAATAAGTAATCACCCAATTTCCCCTGTACCAGCTGGTATAACCTGTCCTTATCCCATTTCAAATCTTCCATTTGGCTTACCCACCTTGGTCTTTCTATTTATTTTAAACCTCAATTTTATAAATGTAATCAAAGTAGGCATCGCTGTCAAGTTGTTGGCTGGGAAACCGAATACACAAAAATAGTAGCTCAGGAGCTTGACAATTGTCAATTATTATGCCCATAATATGACGCGTGGCACATTCGGCTAGCTTCAGCTTCCGGAGGTATACAGGATGAAAGATAAGACCAAAGAGCAGCTCGTAGTCAAAAAGGCGAAAATGCGACAGCGGGTTGCTGAACTGGAAAAATCAGAGGTTGGGCGCAAACAGGCAGAGGAACGCGCCAAACAACTTGAAAAATATCTCCAACTTCAAATTGACCGAATGTCTATAGGGTTGATTGTTTGGGATACAAAGTTTCATGTGCAATCTTGGAACCCCGCTGCTGAGAAAATTTTTGGCTTCACAGCGAAAGAGGCATTGGGAAAACATCCCTATGACCTCATTGTGCCAAAAGAGGCTCGACCCCATGTGGATAATATTTGGCGCCGACTGCTTGAGGGGGATATGACAGCATATAGCATAAACGAGAACACAACTAAAGACGGTCGCAGTATCATTTGTGATTGGGCAAACACACCACTTAAGGAAACTGACGGCACAGTGGTCGGTGTTCTTTCAATGGTTCAGGACATCACTGAACGTAAACAGGTGGAGAAGGAATTAAAGAAACACCGCGAACATCTTGAGAAGTCAGTAGAGCAGCGCACCAGAGAGCTCCGAGAAGCTCAAGAGCAACTGGTGCAGTCAGAAAGACTGTCAGTGCTGGGGCAACTGGCTGGCGGGGTGGGGCATGAGCTGCGCAATCCGCTGGGCGCTATCAAGAACGCCGTCTACTTCCTCACCATGGCTTTAGAAGAGCCTGAGCCGGAGGTGAAGGAGACACTGGAGATTCTGGAGAGGGAGGTGGCAACCTCCGAGCGCATTATTAGCAGCCTCCTTGGCTTCGCTCGCCCCAAACCCCCCACCTTGAGAAAGGTAAATATCAATGAAGTCGTCCAGGAAGCACTATACCATACCACGGTGCCGGAGGACGTCAAAGTGATAACGCAACTGGACGAATCGCTGCCGGCTATCACTGCTGACCCCGACCAACTCAGCCAAGCCTTCACCAACATCATCGGCAATGCCATCCAGGCGATGCCTGAAGGCGGACAGTTACTGGTCAAATCCAAAATCGGCAGTCCGGGATGGGTGACCGTCTCTTTCCACGATACCGGGCTGGGCATCCCCAAGCCAAACCTGAGGAAGCTCTTCCAGCCACTCTTCACCACCAAAGCCAAGGGCATCGGGCTGGGGCTAGCAGTCACCAAGACTCTGGTAGAAGCACACGGCGGTACCATTGAAGTACAAAGCGAGTTAGGCAAAGGTAGCACCTTCACCATCAAGCTGCCCATCAGCGGCAAGAAGGAGAAATGACATGGAGAAAGCTAGCATCCTGATAGTGGATGACAATATCAGCCTGTGCAAGACTATGTCCTTCGTCCTAGGGCGCAAGGGTTACACCGTCGCCACCGCCAAGGACGGGCTGGAAGCCATCGCCAAGGTCAAGGAAAAACCCTATGACATAATCTTCATGGACATCAAGATGCCCCTGATGAATGGGGTGGAGACTTACAAAAGGATAAAAAGGGTCAGACCTCAAGCAGTGGTGATAATGATGACTGCCTACGCAGTTGAAGACCTAGTTCAGGAAGCGCTGCAAGAAGGAGCCTACGGAATAATCTATAAGCCGCTGGACATAGAAAAGGTGCTCGCTCTCATTGAGAGAGCAAAAGATAACAACCAGGGGGCGCTCGTCCTAGTGGTTGATGATGACCCGGGGACCTGCGTTACCTTTAAGAATGTATTGAGCAGCCGAAACTACAAGGTGTGCACTGCTTATACCGGTGAGGAAGCCATTGCCAAGACACGAAAGAAAGACTATGACATCATCTTCATTGATATGAAGCTGCCGACGATAAACGGTCTGGAGACCTATTTAGCTATCAAAGAGAGCAACCCGGAAGCAGTAGCTATCATGATGACTGCTTTCCGCCAGGAGGTGGCTGACCTGGTGGAAGAAGCTCTGCACAATCATGCCTACACTTGCCTCTATAAGCCCCTTGACATGGGAGAGATGCTTCGGTTGGTTGATGAGATCCGGGAGAGGAAGCAAAAGACCGGATAATTGGGGGAGAAAGGGATGGACAAGAAAGAGAGCATCCTTATTGTTGACGATGATGAAAGCATCTGCAGAAGCCTGTCACTCATACTAGGCAAGAGGGGCTATGAGACAGAAACAGCCAAGACCGGGCGAGAAGCGCTAGAGAAGGTGCAAGAGAGATTCTTTAATGTGGCTCTCCTGGACATCAGGCTGCCTGATATGGAAGGAATAGAGCTACTAGAGCCCTTGAAGAAAATGCAGCCGGAAATGGCGGTAATCGTGGTCACCGCCTACGCTTCACTGGACACGGCAATGCAGGCACTGAATGAAGGAGTACAAGCCTACATCACCAAACCATTTAACGTGCAGGAGGTCTTGGCTACCCTCAATGAGGCGCTGGAAAAGCAGCGCTTAGTAATGGAGAACAGGAGGCTATATGAGGAAGCTCAGCGGGAACTGGCTGAGCGGAAACGGGCAGAGCATGAATTAGGCGAGCGTGTCAAAGAACTCACCTGTCTTTACCGGATTACTAATATTACTGAGAGACGAGGTGTTAACTTGCTTGAAGTATATCAAGAAGTGGCTAATCTGCTTCCCAGTGGCTGGCAGTATCCAGAGATTACCTGTGCCCGGATAATCTTTGGCAATAAAGAATTTAAAACCGATAACTTTAAAACGACAAAATGGAAGCAGTCAGCCAACATATGTGTAAATGGACAAAAGGAAGGAACCGTAGAAGTCTATTACCTAGAAGCCAGACCAGAAATTGACGAAGGACCGTTCACAAAGGAAGAGAGGCTATTGATTGAAGCTGTCGCTAAACGGCTGGGAGACATCACTGAGCGCAAGCAGGCGGAGGAAGCACTCAAGCGGTATTCGGAAAAATTGCAAGAGCTGATAGATGACATCACCAAAGCTATTGCCTTAACCACCGAGCTGCGTGACCCGTACACCTCCAGCCACCAGCAGCGGGTGACCCGGCTAGCTTGCGCCATAGCCAAGGAGATGGGTCTCAGCGAGGAGGTGATTGCTGAAATTCGTGTGGCTGGGAGCCTTCATGATATCGGCAAGATGTACATACCGAGTGAAATTCTGACTAAGCCCGGTAGGTTAACTGAGACCGAATTTAATATGATTAAAACCCACCCCAAAGTCGGTTATGACATATTAAAGACAATAGAGTTCCCCTGGCCGATTGCCCCAATCGTGCTTCAACATCACGAAAGAGCAAATGGTTCCGGGTATCCTTCCGGTCTATCCGCCAAAGACGTCCTCCTAGAAGCAAGAATTCTGGCTGTAGCCGATGTTGTTGAAGCTATGGCTTCTCACCGTCCCTACCGACCGGCTCACGGTCTAGAAAAAGCGTTACAGGAAATCTCCCAGAAAAGGGGGACCCTTTATGACCCTGAAGTGGTGGACGCTTGCTTGAGGCTTTTTAGTGAGAAAAGGTTTAAGTTCGGGTAAGAGAGGCAATTCGTCTAGTCTTTTAATGGACCCCATTTCCCTAAAGTGAAGAGCCGAGGGAATAAGGTCTTGCGAGTTTCCTCAATAACAAACAGAATGCCACCAGCCAGAAGAGCAATACCCCACTTATCAATGCCGAGAGGCACTGTAGTGAAAGCCACCTGAAGGAAGGGAACATAGATTATCGCTAGCTGTAAGACAATAGCCACCGAGATAGACATCATCAGCCAGCGGTTACCAAAAACACCCAACTTAAAGATAGTGTACTCATCCGAGCGAGCGTTAAAGGCTCGGAACCATTCAAAGGCGACCATGGAACAAAAGGCGATAGTACGCGCTTCCTCTAGACTCATCCTCGGTTGTGCCCAGTTGAAAATCAAAAATATGCCGACACCCATCAGTGTGGCGAGAAAGCCAATGCGGAGGAGCAGTCCGGGGAAGATGATACCCACTTTCGGATGACGGGGAGGCTGTTTCAGTTCATCGCCAACTTTCGGCTCAAGCCCTAGTGGGACGGCTGCCGCCGTGTCAGTAACCAAGTTAACCCAGATAATCTGCACCGCCAGTAGTGGAGCTTTACCCACAAAGAAAATGGCGAGGAGCAGTGCTAATAGCTCCCCGAGGTTAGTGCTGAGTAAGAAAAAGAGAACATTGCGCAAGCGGTTAAAAATTGCTCTCCCCTCATCTACTGCTGCCACCACTGAAGCAAAATTATCATCAGCCAGTATCATATCGGAGCCTTCTTTGGCGACATCCGTCCCGGTGATACCCATAGCAATACCGATATCAGCCGCTTTAAGTGCCGGAGCATCATTAACGCCATCACCAGTCATGGCAACAACGTGCCCATGGCTCTTGAGTGCGTTAACTATTCTCAGCTTGTGCAACGGTTCAATCCGGGCAAAAACTGAGATATCCTCTATCTTTCTGGATAATTCCTTGTCACTCATCTCCTGAAGCTCGGCACCAGTTATAGCTTCCCCCGACAGCAAGTTCAGTTGATGAGCAATAGACTCAGCCGTCACTTTGTGATCACCGGTAACCATAATTACTTTAATCCCAGCCTGCTTACACAGCCTCACTGCCTCCTTAGTCTCCTCACGGGGCGGGTCAGCCATCCCTGCCAGACCAACAAAAACTAGATTACCCCTGATGTCCTGGTCTCTCAACTCCTCAACGTCGTCGGGGAGGTCAACATAGGCGGTAGCGATGACTCTCATTGCTTCTCTTGCCATAGAAATGTTGGCTTGCATAATAGCCTCGGCATCGGCTGCTGACATTGGGGCAACCCCATCTCCCTTCAGGAGATACTTGCTTAAGGATAGCAGTCTTTCCACTGCCCCTTTTATGTAGACCACCCTCCCCCCGTCCCGTGGGTGAAGGGTAGCCATATACTGCTTTTCGCTTTGGAAAGGAATTTCATCCAAGCGAGGAAAAGTCCTCTCTAATTTTTCTTTATTCATCCCGGCTTTAGCAGCAACAACTAATAATGCACCTTCAGTCGGGTCTCCGAAAATATCACAGCACTCCTCGTTCTCCCCGGTGAGCAGGGCATCATTACACAGGGCTCCTATCCTCAACAGCAAAGCTAGCGACGGTTCACTCTTTGGCTCTATTGTCTGCCCATCCCGATGAAATTCCCCCCATGGCACGTAACCTTCACCAGTCACCTTAATCCACCGACCATCAACATAAAGGCGTTGCACCGTCATCTCGTTTAAGGTCAGGGTTCCGGTCTTATCCGAGCAAATGACGGTAGCCGACCCCAGGGTTTCCACAGCTACCAACTTACGAATAATAGCATTACGATGTGCCATTAACCGCATGCCCACTGCCAGAGCCACAGTAACCACCGCTGGCAGCCCTTCAGGTATGGCAGAAACAGCGGCGGCGACCGCCAATAAGAATACCTCCAGCCACTCCAGTCCCTTCAGCAATCCGACAACTACTATAAGACCACAAACGCCAAGGAAAATAGCGATGATATACCGACTTAGCTTACCGATGTTCTTCTGCAGAGGTGTCTTTTCCGGCTTTATTTCCTGAATGGCGGTAGCAATTTTGCCTATTTCGGTTGACATACCGGTTCTCACCACCATGGCAGTGGCTCTTCCATAGGTGGCAATAGTACCCATATATACCAAATTCTTTCTTTCTGCCAAGGATACCTCCTCAGGCAGGACTTCGGTATGCTTATCTACCGGCATTGATTCCCCAGTTAGCATACCTTCGTTCACCTTCAAATTAGACGCCTCTATCAGTCTGGCATCAGCCGGTACCCTATCCCCGGTTTCAAGAAGCAATATGTCGCCGGGTACTATTTCTCTGGCGGGTATTAGTTTCACCTTGCCCTCACGCCTTACCCTCGCTTTAGGCGCTGCCATCTGGACGAGAGCCTCCATAGCTTTCTCGGCTCGTGTTTCTTGGATAAAACCAATAACGGCATTAAGTAAGAGCACTGCCAGTATTACGCCAGCATCAATGAAATGCTGAACAATAGCTGAGATTATGACCGCGATGAGGAGCACATATATCAAAGGGCTAAGGAACTGTCTCAGAAAAACCAGTATTGGCAGGGGTTTCTTCCTGCCCTTTAGCTGGTTGGCACCGTATTGGAGTAACTTTGTCTTAGCTTCGGTATCGGTGAGTCCAGAACGGCGAGAGCCAAGCACTAGTAAGGCTTCATCCGGGCTGAGAATATGCCATTGTTCGTCCATGTTATAAACTATAGTATATCGGCAAAGCAGTACCGAAGTAAATTCCTACTTGCTCATTCTTCCCTAGCTTCTCCTTAAATGCTACAATGGCAAAGGACTTAGATGAGAGCCGAAATTATTTCTATCGGAACTGAACTCCTCCTTGGCGAAATAGTGGATACCAATACTCCGTTTTTGGCAAACCAGTTGTCTTTGCTCGGAATTGACCTTTACTTTACTTCTACAGTTGGTGATAACTATGAACGATTATCAAGAGTCTTGAGGCAAGCTTGGCAAAGGTCAGAGCTTATTCTCACCACCGGTGGTTTAGGTCCGACCCAGGATGATATTACCCGAGAAGCCATCGCTGAGCTTTTAGGTGAAGACCTCACCGTAGATCCGGGGCTGAAACAGCGCATCGTCAACTTTTTTGCACAACGTGGCTTAGAGATGCCCCCAAGCAATCTGAGACAAGCCACTCTTGTTCCTTCAGCTACGGCAATCTTAAATCCCCAGGGCACAGCTCCCGGTTGGTGGATAGAGAAAGATGGACGGATAATAATAGCTATGCCTGGTCCTCCGGGCGAGATGCAATCCATGTGGCAAAAGAAGGTATTTCCCAGATTACAAAAAAGAACCGGAGCCATCATCCTTTCTCGGATCGTCAAGACTTTTGCTTTATCCGAAGCTAAAGTGGACGAGTTAGTAGCTCCTCTGACATCGTCTCCCAATCCGACCCTAGCTACTTATGCCAAACTGGATGGCATCCATCTGCGCATTACCGCTAAAGCAGCACAACCCGAAGCGGCACAAGAAATGATTGCAAGACGGGAGGCTGAGGTCAGGGCAATTTTGACTGATTACATATGGGGAGTGGATGATGAGACACAGGAGGGTGTCGTCGGGCAATTACTTGTTGCCAAAGGGCTATCCTTGGCTGTTACCGAATCTTTCACCGGTGGCTTTCTGACTCACACCTTGGCAACCGCTCCCGATAGCCAGAGCTACTTTAGGGGTGGGTTGATTGCTACCTCTGACGAAGTTAAAGTTGCCCTAGGCATTGACCCCCAGCTAGTGGCTAGTAGGGCTGGCACCGAAATAGCAACAGCAATGGCGATTTTGGCACGTCACAAATTGGAGGCTAGTATTGGTATCGGCATTGAGGGCTATTCTGGGTCAGCAGGCAACATGGTGCCAGATAAAGTATTTATCGCCATTGATAGTGAGCAAATTGGACAACATGTGGTACGAAGCTACTCAGGAAGACTTTACCAGATGAAGAAAAGGGCAGCCTATTACGCACTTTTTGAACTGGTGAAACTTCTCAGGTCAACGTGAAAAATATCAACAAATAGCCATAAAACAATAAGGTAACTGATGACTCCCTAACTGGCTCTACGATTCTCTGAATACAGCTAGCCGAGACCCCTCAGGAGTATCCTCAACGTCAAGAGTGATCCCCTTAAGATTATCAGCCAACCCCTGTTCTACAACGAGCACCTTTGTGCCCTCGTGTTCCACTACCTTATCCTGAGGCGTCTCAACGTCTATGCTTAACCCTAGCTGTCCTTGCTCAGTCGCAACCAGCCTCAAAACCGCCTGCGGGTTATCTACCTTCTCAGATAAGATTTCTTTCAACTTCTGCCCAGCACGCTCAGTAACACCTATCATTCCTTATCCTCCTTGTTTTATTATTCCCCAGTCTGCCGGTTCAAAGCATTATGTAGCTCCTGCCACTTCTCAAAGTCCTCCTGGCTAAGGGGTGTGCGTGACTTCATCTCATTGTTTTCTATTCTCACGGTGAAAAGACTCCGACACTTCCAGCACCGATACGGTCCCTCATACACCGTCTGATGCAGAGAAATACTGCCACTAACACCACACTCTGGACATTTTATTTTTAGCATACAACACTACCCCGGTTACACTTAATAAGTTCTACTCTGGACTCAATTCTTCACAAGAAACTTTTAGTTTGACCTTGCTTTTCGTCACCTCCAACACATCCCCGGGCGACAGAAACAGGTCATTATCCGGCGCTTCCCGGCGCACCACGAACTTCCTGATTTCGCCAGTCCAAGTATCACGAGCCAAGTGATCAACTCTACCCAGGGTTTTACCATTTTTGTCCTTTACCTCAGCCCCGATTTCCAGTTCCATTTGTCTCTGCCTATTCCTTAAGTAACCTTTCATTTATCAAAACAAAAGTAAAAATACTTTCTAACTTAACATTGGGAAATTATCTTGTCTATATTTAAATCAAAAAATAAAGCTGGATATTACCCAGCTTATTTGGGAATTCTAACAAACGAGGCTACAGATGTCAACCCTCAATAAAACTGGGGTCGGCGGCTTAGTTGCCAACTAAACCTTAAACTATGCAACACCTTCCTTAGCTTCCTGACGGCAGAACTTAATAATTTCAGCAAAGTTGTTGACTCTAGCAAAATTGTTGGTTTCCAGAAAACCGTCATAGGTAAGGCTAATCCACGGCTTTTGGTACAGCATGCAGAATTTCTCCGCCATTGCTGCCACAATTCCACCGGGCATACAGCCGTGGGGCATTACCGATATCACCCCAGCGAACTCGGGACTCTCCATCCATTCAATTCCGGTACCTATACTGAGGACTGCCTCGCTACCACATTTGGGGGAAATAAATCGGCTTGACTTCGCCAGTATGTCTGCCGTGGAAGGCTCTCTGGTATTTAGCATGTCGCCAAAATGGCAGATTACCGAATGCTCATCATGCTCCTGAACGAGCTTCTTTATGTAGCTCCTCACCATTTTCTTGAGTTTTCGGTTCTTGATAGCATCCTCAAGATTCCTATGTGAGGT
>JBHIFE010000001.1:0-36619 GCA_046760985.1 Dehalococcoidales bacterium | reverse complement strand
CTTCTGCTGGAGGCCAACAGCGAGCCACATCTGCCGTGGTCACTCCGGGCTTAACTGCCTCGATAGATTTCTTCAACCATGCCCAGGTCTTGTCATAAGCCTCAACCTGTGCTCTGGTTGGCTTTCCACAGATAAAGGTGCGATAATAACAGGTCCGATAGCCATTAAATGAATGCATGATATCAAGGAAAACCATGTCTCCTGGCCGAATAATCCTATCACCGAAAGTATGGGGATGGGGCTGAGCTCGAGGTCCGGAGACACAATTCACGCACTCCACCAGATCAGACCCTAGGGTGAACAGTGTCCTATTGGCAATCGCAACTAGGTCACTTTCTTTGACCCCAGGTTTAATATTTCTGACAATATCTTCATAGGCTGCATCCGCCATGGCTGCAGCAAGCTTTAAGAGTTCAATTTCGTCTTTGGTCTTGATGATCCTAGCATCCAGCATTACCTGCTGACCATCTACCACCTCTATCTTCTCCTTCTCCAGCGCTTTGGCAAAGGGGACATCCAAAATATCAATCCCCATAGGTTGATTGGCTACCCCATATCTCGAAAGGACTTCTTTGACTGTCTTAGCCAATGCCTCGACATTCCCAACCTCCGGGGGGATGGCACCCCTCATCGAACCGACAGCGGGGAAAACCCGATCAGCAATCCACGGCGCGGTCTTCCGCTTTGCCGGAGCTGCCGGGTCATAAAGAAGAGGGTCTGCATCCTTTGGCAAAATCGTAAACCGCTGCATTTTATTCCTAGCCCATTCGCCGACATGTGTTCCCGTAATATAGCGGATGTTGTCAAAATCGTAGCACAGGAGGGCACCCAAGCCATGTGCCTTCAGCTGTTCTTTTGCCTTTGCCAAACGTTCCTGGCGCAACCGTTCATAATTGACCCTTTCTTCAAAATCAACTGCCATAGTACCAACAGTCATTGTACTTCCTCCAAATATATATTATTGTTATTTGCACCTCGAACTTCTACTCATATATCTAATCTGACACACTTCTTTTTTAACAACATTTTAATGTCTAGATACTACCACTACAAGGTTAGGCAATCAAATAGTAACACAACATTTAAACCATAAAAATAGCTGGAATGTAAAAGCTAATTTTGGTAGACTAGGCGAGAGGTATTGTTTGGAAGCTATCATCACTTAAGTCTAGTTTGCTTGAGGAGGTTTTATAGTGTCCGGCAAAAATAAAGTTCCCTTGGTTGAAGGGCTATTCACCTGGCCATCTGACCAGCCAAGACTAATAGCCAGCAGATGCAAGAAATGCGGCACGTTGGCTTTCCCCAAATCCCCCTATTGTACCAATCCTGACTGTGTCAAAGATAAGGCAAAGGTAGAAGTAATTGAGCTAGCCAACCGGGCAAAGCTCCACACCTGGGCGGTACAGATGTATCCACCGCCAGCTCCGTTTAAGATGGAGCCCTTTGAGCCGTTCCCTATTGGCATGTTGGATCTGCCCGAAGGTTTGAGGATACTGGGCATGCTAACCACAGATAAGGTGGAATTCGGCATGGAAATGGAGATGACCACTAAGAAACTCTTCGAAGATGAAGAAAACGAATATCTAACCTGGGCATGGAAACCAATTGCCCAGGGTAGATAGACGGGAGGATATAGAGATAAATGAAACACAGAGAAGTTGTTATTGTCGGGGTGGGGCTCCATCCGTGGGGTGTATTTGGGGAAAAGTCCATGGCGGAAATGGCTACCGAAGCTATCACCAACGCTTTAGCTGATGCCAAAATGAGCTGGAGAGAAATAGAAGCTATGACCTGTGGCGCCTATATGTGGGTCGCTGACCAAGGAGGCGTACCGTCATTATTGTTAGGCACTACAGTTGCTTCTATGATGGGAGGAACAGGCATACCCTGTACCAATGTAGTCAATGCTTGTGCCTCTGGGCAGTCTATCCTGAGAGAAGCCTATTTCACCGTAGCCAGTGGCGAACACGATGTGGTTATCGCTGTGGGTTCGGATAAATCGGCAGGAGGCTTCTTCCGACCTCAATCTACAGACACTAATTTCGACACTGATTACCAGCGCTACGTCATGACTGGTGAGACTAATCCCGCCTACTGGGCTATGGAGTGCAAGCGTAGAATGCATGATGTGGGCACCACTGAAGATGACTTGGCTATGGTTAAAGTCATTACCAGCAAAGGTAGTGTTTATAATCCAAACGCTAGATATAAGAAAGCATTCACCAAGGAGGAGGTCCTCGCCTCACCAATGGTCTGCGACCCATTACGTCTTTTTGAGATTTGCGCCACCAGTGATGGCGCCGCCGCAATCATCCTAGCCCCGATGGAGAAAGCTAAGCAGTACACTGATAAACCCCTCCTAATCGAGGGAGTTTCGCTTGGGTCAGCTTCCTTCGGTGACCCCACGGTGATACTTACCCAGTTGAGTTCATACCCGAGGCCTGGTGTTCTTTCCTTGAGCGAAAGTAGGAACGCCATTGCCAGCGCTTACAAACAATCTGGGCGTCAACCCACCGATATTAACCTTATTGAGTTGCCAGACAATAGCTCATGGCATTACTTCGCATATCTGGACATAATTCTTGGATTGGACTATGGTGAGTCAGAAAAGTGGTTCCGGCGGGGTGATTTCAATGTCCCGGATGGTAAGATTCCGGTTTGCCCCAGCGGTGGCTTCGGAGCCTTTGGTGAAGCCACCGTAGCACAGGGTCTCTGGCAAGTTATCGAAATAGCGATACAGCTACGGGGCGAAGCCGGCGGCAGACAGGTCACGAATAATCCCAAGGTAGGACTTGCCCAAAGCTACGGGTATGCGGGCAACAGCGCCGTCTGTATCCTGAGTAGGGCTTGGTAACTGGAACGTTCAGCATGGCTTAAGGAATAAAGTATGTCAAATAAAGGGGAGTTGAATATGAGTTGTTCCACAAAAGATGAACAAGTTCTTACCAATTGTACTGTTGGCGGACCAGTTTATGTTTATGTCAAAAACGGAAGAATAACACGCCTTGAGCCACTGCAACTTGGCTCTGATGATGCTGCGTCTTGGGTCATCGAGGCACGTGGAAGAAAATTCTCTCCCCCAAGAAGAGCAATGCTATCTTCATATACTCTAGCCGAAAGGTCAAGAATATACTCGTCTAACAGAATCCTTTACCCACTTAAAAGAGTGGACTTCAATCCTGATGGAGACAGGAAACCTGAAAATAGAGGTAAATCAGGCTATGAGCGAGTAAGCTGGGATGAGGCTTTAGATATTCTCACCAATGAAATAAAGCGTATCCATAAAAGCTACGGGCCGGGAGCCCTTTTAAGCACACCTTCTTCGCACCATAACTGGGGTCATATTGGGTACAGGCATAGCACCTACTTCAGGTTTATGGATATTCTGGGCTACACTTACGCCGACCATAACCCGGACAGCTGGGAAGGCTGGCACTGGGGTGCCATGCATACGTTTGGGTTTGCCTGGAGGCTGGGAGTTCCAGAACAATACGACCTCTTGGAAGATGCCTTGAAACACTGTGAAATGATAGTTTTCTGGTCTAGTGACCCCGAGACTACGGGCGGAATATATACCGGGCAGGAGTCAACCATATGGCGCTTCTGGTTGAAAGAGTTAGGTGTGAAAATGGTTTTCATAGACCCTTACTACAACTTTACTGCAGTAAACCTTGCTGACAAATGGTTTGCGCCAAGACCTGACACCAATTCGGCTCTAGCCGCTGCCATCGCCTATGTTTGGCTCACTGAAAACCTTTACGATAAAGACTATGTTGAAAAGCGTACCTTCGGCTTTGAAAACTGGAGAGACTATATTCTGGGCAAGGAAGATGGTTTTCCTAAGACTCCGGAATGGGCTGAGGAAGAGACGGGGATACCCGGGCGGGAGATTAAAGCCCTAGCCAGGGAGTGGGCAAAAAAGAAAACCATGCTGGCGGCTGGAGGGCTTGGAGGCTGGGGAGGAGCCTGCCGAACCGCTTACGGAACGGAATGGGCGAGAATGATGGTCCTGTTACAGGCAATGCAGGGACTGGGTAAACCGGGTATTAACATCTGGTCGACAACAGGAGGCGCCCCGTATAATACCGAATTCGTATTTCCAGGATATACCGAGGGAGCAATATCGGGTGACCCGATAAACACTGCTGCCCAATACCAAATGCTCTCCCGAGCAGTGACTAAAAAGCCGGTGAGGTCTGCTGTAAATGACCCTGGAGGGCAGCATATGCCGAGGATTCTACTCCCCGAATGCATCTTAAATCCGCCTCAAGAATGGCGGGGAAAAGGCTTCTGTGGTGCTTCTACGGAAACCCAGTTTAAAAAATACAAGTATCCTGAAGACGGATATCCAGAAGTCAAAATGTTCTGGCGGTACGGTGGTGCCTACATTGGTACTATGAACAACACCAACAGATGGGTCAGGATGTATCAAAGCCCCAAGCTGGAATTTGTAGTTAACCAGTCCATCTGGATGGAGGGAGAGGCTCAGTTTGCTGACCTGGTGCTTCCAGCCTGCACAAACTTTGAAAGGTGGGACATTGGCGAGTGGGCTCACTGTTCAGGCTACATACCTCATAATTCCTATGGTACCAACCACCGGATAGTAGTGCTGCAAAAGAAATGTATTGAGCCTCTTGGAGAATCTAAGTCGGACTACGACATATTCGCCACGGTGGCTGAGAGGCTTGGGTTCTACGATAAGTTCACCGAGGGAGGTCTGAGTGAGTTAGACTGGGTGAAAAGATTGTTTGAGGCAAGCGACCTGCCCAAATACATTTCATGGGAAGAATTCGAGAAGAAAGGCTATTTTGTCATTCCTCTGCCGAAAAACTATAAGCCAACGCCAGCCTTAAGGTGGTTTGCTGAAGGTAGAAGGAGGGATACACCGGACTGGGGTCCTGTTGGCGGAGCCGTAGAAGGGCTGCCGGACAGAGAAGGAAACCTGGCAACCCAGTCGGGGAAAATAGAGTTTGAATCGCAGAGCCTCAAACGTTTCGACCCTGACGACCCGGAAAGACCGCCTGTTCCCAAGTACATACCATCGTGGGAAGGTCATCATACTAAAGAACTGGTGTCCAAATATCCTCTACAGCTCATTTCACCTCATCCCAAGTATAGCTTCCACACCATGTATGATGGAAAAGAAAGCTGGATGAATGAAATACCGGACCACAGGGTTAAGAAGGAAGACGGATATTACTACTGGGTGATTCGGGTGAACCCGAAGGATGCTGAGGCAAGAGGTATTAAAAACGGCGGCGTGGTCAAAGTCTACAATGATAGAGGGGCTGTTTTATGTGCTGCCCAAATTACGGGACGAGTTCCACCCGGAGTGGTCCATTCTTATGAGTCCTCCGCTAATTACGAGCCAATCGGTGAGCCTGGAGAATCGCCAGATAGAGGCGGATGCATTAACCTGCTGACACCTCACCGCTTCGTATCTAAGAATGCCTGTGGGATGGCACCGAACTCATGCCTGGTTGAAATAGAAAAGTGGAGGGAGTAAAGATGCCCAAATGGGGTATGGTGATCAATGTATCAAGATGTACCGCCTGCTATTGCTGTTTTGCCGCCTGTAAAGATGAATACTGGGATAATGATTATCCCCCATATTCCGTAGCTCAGCCGAAGCATGGGCAATTCTGGATAAACCTCTTGAGTAAGGAGCGTGGAACATATCCTTGTACAAAAGTCGCTTACATGCCGGTTCTCTGCATGAACTGTGACGATGCGCCTTGCGTTAAGATTGCTAAGAATAGGGCTGTATATAAAAGACCGGACGGAATAGTGATAATAGACCCGACGAAGGCTGTTGGACAAAAACAAATAGTAGATGCCTGCCCCTACCAGGTAATATTTTGGAACAAGGAAAAACAGCTCCCCCAAAAGTGTACCTTCTGCACCCACATGCTTGAAGAGGGAAAAATTCCCAAGTGTGTGCAAGTATGTCCAAGTCAGGCTATGATATTAGGTGACTTGGATGACCCGGCGAGCGAGGTGTCTAAGCTGCTGAATTCAGGTAAAGCCGAGGTCTTCCACCCTGAATACAAAACAAAGCCCAGCATCTACTATATAGACCTTTACAAGATTACCAAGCACTTCATAGCCGGGAGTGTTATTTTTAAAGATACAGATGAGTGTGCCGAAAACGTTAAAGTAACATTAGAAGATAAAAAGACCGGAGAAACAAGAACCACCGTCACCAACAACTATGGAGATTTCGAATTTGATGGTCTTAGTGTGGGAAAGTACCACGTGAAACTTGAATGTGCCGGATACGCATCAAAGGCGATGGATGTTGACCTGAAAACTGCCCGCTACCTGGGCTCCATAACCCTATCTCGCTGACCAATACTCGGTTAGCTTTATATACATGATGCTCATTTACATAGCCTATGAGGGAGAGGTGTAAAAAATGCAACTATTATTCAGCAAAATAAAGAGAGTCTCAGAATCAAAAGGCATTTTGAGTGCTTTCATTGGGGTTTTGGTCTTTGGCTCAATTTGGGGACTTTTAGAAGCTACTCTAGGCGGGTTTTTACACCTTATCCACTTCCCCTACAAAGGGGCAATTACAGCTGGCATTGGCATGTCAATCATGGCGACATTCGTAGCCACCTACAGACAGCCTAAACTGGTGATTGGGATAGGGCTGGTCGCCGCCCTTTTCAAACCACTGAGCGCTCTAATCTATGGTAGGTCCATTTTCGACCCATTCGTGATCAACCCAGCCTCAGCAATCCTTCTGGAGGCATTAGCGCTCAGTTTAGTAGTCAGTCTGATGTTTAAAGGTTTTGAAAGTAGTATCAAGATGCGCATAGCGGTTGGTGTCTCAGCAGGATACTTGGGCATTACCCTTTACGCCGTTTTTGCCTCAGTGCTGGGCATGGGTAACTGGCCATTCATGGCACCTATGGAGAAACTCATTTCAACATTTTCAAATGGCACGGGCTTAGCCATTATAGGCACTGGACTGCTGCTCTTGGGACACATGGTGGGCACTCATCTTCGGCTTAAGCTTTTGCAACTCAGAACTATCAAGCCAAAGATTTTCTATGCCAGTGCTGGAGCTAGTACAGTCTTGTGCTGGATTATCGCAGCATTTGCCTTTGCATCAGGTCTTTGATGAATCTCCTCATTTTAGGTAAGCCAGGTTCGGGTAAGACTAGTTGGTGCAGTGAATACATCAGCTGGTTACGAAGACAGGGATTAAGTATTGGCGGGGTCCTTTGTCCGGAGACTCGCAAGCATGGGGAGCAGGCTGGCTTTAATGCGATTGACCTCCTCACCGGCGAAGAGATCCCTTTTGCTCGGCTATCACGTGATAGGTTTTTCAAGGAAGGGGAAAGAGTTGGTGACTATACCATCAGCCGGAAGGGGATATTATTTGCCTGCAGTGCTATTGAGAAGGCAGTAGAGAACAGATGTGACCTGGTAATCATTGATGAGGTTGGTCCTCTGGAACTGCGTGGTAAAGGGCTTATGCCTGCAACCGAATTAGCTCTGGCTTCAATGGTCAACGTGCTCATAATAGTAAGAAGTTCGTTAAGAGAGGCGCTTCAACGGCATTTCCCCAAGTATGAATTTACGGTCATCGCTGATTTGTCGCAATTCCCGCCAAGTGTATCCAAGCGGGCAAAGTGGCTTTTACCATTAGCTCGTCACCTGGCAGCTAATTGTACCAGGGAGCGGTAAGCTCGGGTCGTGCGTAAGAAGCCCATGATACCTTGCGGTGCCAGTAACATTATGATGATTAGTAACGCACCCTGTATAAGTAGGCTGATTCCAACATATCTGGCTAGCAAGAAGTGCAAAAAGACAACGACACCCGTTCCAACAATCGGTCCCTCTTCAGTGCCTTCGCCCCCTATGACGGTGGCGAGGAGTGCTGAAAGTAGCCACCGTATATTGAAGGCACTCACCGGCTCTATATATCCGCCATAAGAATAGAAGACAGCCCCAGCTATTCCCATTATGAAGGCAGCAATAAGAAAGGAGTACAACTTTAATTGGAAAACATTTATCCCAGAACTTGCCGCAGTGTAATCATTATCGCGAATTGCGGCAAGCCCCAGTCCCAGTTTTGAACTCAAGATTATTCGCATAAGGAAAATTGATGCCATCCCGAGAACAAGAGCCACCCAGTACCACTCCACCAAGGAAACCCCGGCTACACCTTTTACTGCGTAGCCTGCACCCCTACCGACCATCACTCCCCCGACCGGTCTCCAAAGCAAAAACCAAGCCTTCAGTACTTCAGGTAGAACTAGTGTCCCGATAGCAAAATAGATGCCTCTCAGCCTAAAGACAGGGATAGATATGAGTAGAGCAAATGCTGCCGCTACTATAGCTCCAACTATTATTCCTAGATAAAAAGGCACACCGACCCATGTGCCTATTGCTACGGTGTACCCTGCCAGCCCAACAAAAGCAGCCGGGCATAGCATTATCAGACCACTATAACCAGCAAGCAAATTCCACATATTTGCCAGAGCTAGGTATATAAAGAAGAGAAAGAGGTAAAGGAGCCACTGCCGGGGTACCCCTACCACTGGCAGCACTACCAGCAGAACCATGACCGCTGCAAACGGTATCAATCCTCCTCTCAATCGTGGAATGGTAACCCTCATATTCCTCCTAACGACCAAATATGCCTTGTGGTCTCACGGCTAATATTACAAACACTAGGATATAGGCAACAAGCATCTGAGCCACGGCACCCAAGAAATAGCCACCAAGAGTTTGGGCTAACCCAAAGACCATACCCCCAATAAACGTCCCCAGTATGCTGCCTAAACCTCCTACTATAACCACGCCAAAGGCAATAATCAGGAAGGCGACTCCTGATACCGGGGTAAAGGGGAAAGTCAATCCAAGCAACACGCCGGCAATAGCAGCAAAGGCCATGGCGATAGCGAAGGCGAAGGCATACACACGAGCCGGATTTATCCCCATCAGCTGAGCCGCTCTCCTATCCTGAGAGGCGGCATTGATTGCCTTGCCTAAATATGTTCTCCTCAGGAATTCACGGAGGAAAAGCATCACAATTAAAGCGGCAATAAAATTCAGCAGATATACTAGTGGGACATGAAGTCCACCAATGCTAAAACTTTCAAGGGCGTAAGGTGGTCTCAAAACCCTGGAGAACGGCGTCCAGACGATCTGAATAGAATTTTGAAATATTATGGAGATCCCAAAACAAACTAGCAGTGCAGCGTCCAATGATACTGCAAAAGCTCGGTTGAGGAGAAATCTTTGGGTACCGAACCCGATTACAAACAATAGGGGTATGCCCATGACTAAGCTTAGAAAGGGGTCTATCCCCAACATGGTCATTGCTGCATAAGCAAAGTAGCTACCGAATATGACCAGGTCTCCGTGAGCTACGTTTATCAGCCTCATAACCCCGAAAACTAGCGAAAGACCTAAGGCAATTAACGTATATAACCCACCTAATAGAATACCCATCACTATAGGGGTAGGTAAGCCAGCTAAAACTTCCATCTATAGCACCCTAAGCGACTTTATACACCAAAGTATGCTTTTTTAACTTCCTCTTCCTCCCGAAGATCGGCTACATCCCCGCTTAAGACAACACGCCCCACTTCCATAATATATGCCCTGTCAGCTTCCCCGAGGCTTCGCCTTACATTCTGTTCCACAAAGAGGATAGTAATGCCCCTTTCTCTAATTTCCCTCAAGGCTTTATACAGGTCATTAAGAACAATGGGAGCAAGGCCAAGAGACATTTCATCAAGAAGCAAAAGCTTTGGGTCTGACATTAAGCCCCGCCCAATGGCTAGCATTTGTTGCTCTCCTCCGCTTAGTGTTTTAGCTAGTTGATCCTTCCTCTCCTTTAGTATCGGGAAGAGCTCGTAAACCATTTTGAGGTTTTGTTCTCTCTTGGACCTCGCCTTAGGATTGTATGAACCTATGATGAGATTATCTAGCACGCTCAGGACAGGGAAAATTCTTCTTCCTTCTGGAACTTGGGAAATGCCCATAGTCACTATTTGGAAAGGGTCCGATGCAGAGATATCCTTCCCCTCAAATTCAATGCTGCCCTTAGCCGGATGCAGTAAGCCCGATATTGTATTAAGCAAGGTGGATTTACCTGATGCATTGGCGCCAATAAGAGCTACGATTTCACCGGGTTTAACTGCTAATGATACACCCCACAGGGCTTGAAAGCTGCCGTGAAATACATCTATGTTACTAACTTTCAGCAACGTTTCTTCAGGCATTGCCTCACCTTAAAATAAACCTATTGATATTGATACCATTAACCGAGATAGGCTTCAATTACTTTCCTATCTTCCATTACCTCATTCGGCGTGCCTTCGGCGATTTTCACGCCTTTATCCATCACTATAATCCTGTCCACTGCCTCCATCATTACCTTCATAACATGTTCGATTAATATAATTGTTATGCCCACTTCGTGTATTTCTTTTAGGAGGTCTAATATCTTTGGGATTTCCGCTTCGGTTAAGCCGGCAGCCACTTCATCAATCAGCAGTAGTGTGGGATTGATGGCTAAGGCTCTAGCTAATTCAAGCCTTTTGAGAGTTACCGTTACCAAATCTTTTGCGAGCATGTCTTTCCTTTCTGAAAGGCCTACAGTATCAAGTAGTTTGCTAGCTTCCCTCTCAGCAGCAGATTTGCTAAGACCTCTTCCATATGTTGCCGCCACCGCGATATTCTGCAGAGCCGTTAAATTGACAAAGGGCTGAGGAATCTGATAGGTTCTAGCAATGCCAAGGTGGCAAATTTTATGCGGGGGGAGACCCACGATGTTATTTCCTTTAAACTTTACTGTTCCAGAGTCAGGCTTGTACTCACCAGATATGACATTTATTAGTGTTGTCTTGCCAGCACCGTTGGGGCCCATCAAACCTAAGACTTCACCTGCCTGCACATCAAAACTTAGGTCGCTAATAGCAACTACTCCCCCGAAATGCTTATTTACTCCAGCAACTGAAAGAACCGGCGTTTCCATATTATCGCCCAAATGTTAACACCCATTATATAAAAGAAACCGATATGATGACAAATTGTCATCATATCGGTCTCCTCAGCCTGTCCTATACCTTAGGTTTATAGGTCATGGATACAGCTCAGAAACGGGGAATACCACGTCGGCCTCTTCCGGTATGTAATCTAGTGCGGAAGCAGTTATATAAAGTGTCCACGGTGGTGTTTTAGCAGGCTCATAATACCACTGACCAAAGGCGAGCGGCATGTGGCTGAAGTGTGACTCTGGGTCAAACTTCACCCAGCCATCAATGGTCATCATATCGGTTTCCGCCAGGGCGTTATTAATCGCATCTCCGTCAAGACTGCCCGCTCTCTCGATGGCATCAAGCATGACTTGAACTGCCAGATAGCCATGTCCGATACCCCGGTTCAATGGTTTGCCCGTGGCTAACCATTCCTCAGCGAGCGATGCTGCGGTTCTGCCACCAATACCGGGGAAGTCTTCTGGTGGATATGCTGGGCTCCACCATACCTCTGTCCCGACACCCCACCCTAGGGGTGGCTCTGTACCCCAGGCGATTACATCTACTGGGAAAAGAGCTGCTCTTCCAACCAAAACTATCTTAGGTCTAAAGCCTTTCGCGTAGGCTTGGCTCCACAAGGTGCCAAAATCAGGACCAGGGCAATTGCCCCAAAGTATTTCCACATTATTAGCCATCCACTCGTCTATTATAGCCGAAAAGTCCGTAGTCCCCATAGGAAACAAGCCTAATTCTTTTTCTTCGCCGATAACATTGTAACCATTTTCTTCTAGCAGCCCAGGGAATAGTGCATACCAACCTATGCCGTCAGGGTCATCCGAGGCGAAAACCCCCGCTATCCCATTAGTGTTTGCCAGGGCGCCGACCCTATCCATATACATAAACCACGTGTCCACTAGGGTAAATCCCGGAATATCGCGTGGCGGTGCAGCTGGGGTAGCTATGGCAAAACCGGTAAACCAAGTGTAAGGCCAATGTCCTTCAACCTCCGCCCGCATACCGTGATACCAGGGCTCAAATGGACCACCAGCAATGATCTGTGGGACCCCATACTTGTTACCTACCCGAGATATATCGTTGTGCAGCGTAGAAGGTTCATCAGGTGATATAAGGACGTGTACCTTGTCGCGGAGAACCAGGTCTTCGGTAAGAGGTCCTACCTTTGCCGGGTCGCTCTCGTTATTGCGGACTATAAGTCTGACGGGCAATTTCTTTCCATACTCTGCCACATAGACTCCACCCAGTGCATTGATATCATCGATAGCCGCTTGCATCCCAAATGTTTGCTGACCGAAACCGGCAAACATGCCTGTCGTTGGCGCAGTAGTGCCTATAAGAATTTCTTCTGGAGCCGGTGCCGGACAACCGGTGAAAATCGGCACGCTTACCAATACAATCACCAGTGGTATTAAAAGAAACTTTTTCATTGTCACTTCCTCCTTCCTTTAATACACCGAGGTTTGTCTAGCTGCTTTGTCACATCGGTATAGGCATCACCCCCTTCCACCTATGACCACTATTTCCTCACCACCTTCACCAGATTATTCGTATTTTTAGTATTGTGCCTCCCAAAGACTTTACTATACTTTGTATACCTAGTATTGTTCAAATGAAAAGGGCACCAGCCATCGCCGTATTAACAAGCAGTTCCAGCACCCCCTTTCATCCTATAAGCCTCTTAAACCGATACTACAGTTATGTCATTTTAGGTTATTGCACCAGAGTATAATTCTTATTGGTGTGATTGTCAATATAGTTTTCCGGGATCGCTGGGAAAGTACGAGCACCCCACAGCCAGTGAACCCAAACTCCTTCTCCGAAGTGGTAACTACATTCCGTACGCCCACAGGTGCAGCCCGGAGTTGTAGTATTGAACGCATATCAAACTATTATTATAATAAACCCTAACAGTGTTCGAGCAGTTAAGGAGGACTGATTATGGCGACAAAAGCTTTCATTCTTTGGAGTAGCGGGGATAAAGAAGTGGCATTAGGGTGTGGACTGGTATATCCGTTGAACGTAGCCAAAAATAAGTGGATGGATGAGGTTAAAGTGATTATCTTTGGGCCATCAGAGAAACTTGCCGCCTATAGTCCCGAGGTTCAAGAAAAACTAAAGGAGTTACGGGAGGCTGGCATCGAGATCATAGCTTGCAAATGGTACGCCGATAGAATGAATATAACAGGTATGCTTGAAGAGGCAGGAATTAAGGTCGTGTTTGTCGGCTCAATAATATCTCAACTGCTAAAGGATGGCTGGGCTCCGCTGACATTCTGAGGCTTAGCTTGAGATGTTTCCCGTTCTGAAGCTGGCTTAAAGGGCGGCAGAATAAAAGTTAAATACCTTTTACGATAGTATTTTATGAGGGGTGCCATCCATTAAAAGTAAGGAAAACGGGATAAAGGAGGGTATTTATGCAAGCGGAAGACATTAGGAATATTTCTGTGATTGGTGCGGGTTTGATGGGACACGGAATTGCCCAGATTTTTGCCTCTAAGAACTACAATGTTTATCTGTTGGATATCGAAAACGGGTTGCTCTCAAAGGCTGTTGAAAATATCAGAGCAAACCTCTCCATGATGGCCAGAAAAGGAGTTGTATTGGAGAGTGAAATCGAGACAATCGTAAGCAGGATAAAAACCACTACGGATATGGGGCAGGCAACCTCAGATGCACAACTAGTTATTGAGGCTATCACCGAAAATCTGGAGTTAAAGCAGAAGGCTTTTCAGGATTTGGATCAGCTTTGTCCTGTAGAGACCATTTTGACTACAAATACATCCGTAATGAGTATAACCGAAATCGCATCCAAAGCTCACAACAGGGAAAGAATTCTAGGGACTCATTTTTGGAACCCCCCCTATATAATTCCACTGGTAGAAGTAATTAAGGGAAGGGAAACTTCTGAGGAAGCTGTAGAAACAACTTATCGATTCTTGAAGAATGCCGGGAAACACCCGGTGAAGGTCATGAAGGATGTACCAGGGTTTATAGGTAACCGGCTTCAGCACGCCTTGTGGCGAGAGGCTATCTCCATTGTGGAAAATGGTATTGCTGACCCGGCCAGCGTTGATGACGTGATTAAGAAGGGATTCGGCATTCGGCTCCCAGTTTTGGGGCCGCTGGAGACCGCCGATATGGTGGGACTTGATCTGACCTTAGCTATCCACGATTACATTCTAAAGTATATTGACTCTTCTCCGGGTCCCTCGCCTCTTTTAAGGAAAAAGGTAGAAAACGGAGAACTGGGATTCAAAACGGGTCAGGGTTTCTACACTTGGTCTGCCGAAGAAGTAGAGAGGTCTAGGAAAGACTTCTTAGATTACCTCCTGGACTGGGCACAAAAGGAACGGGGCAAATCGACATAGACCTTATTCATTATCTCTTCGGTGCCCCTTTTTGGCTCGGGAATCAAGTACTAATTATACAGTTATACAGCCCGGCGCTCGCACCATCAGAACCGGTACGCAACTAGCTCTGAAGACTTTATCAGCAACACTACCATGAACCCACCGGCTAGGGCCAGACCGTCCATGACTAGCCATAACAATAAGGTCACAATGCTTGGTATCTGCATAGAAGACGATCTCCTCAGCAGGATTCCCAAGGAGTACTAGTGTTTGCACGTTAATGCCTTTGTCTTTAAGTCCCTGGGCTACTCTGTTAAGATATTTTTGGGCTTGTCTTTCTTTCTTACCCACTGCCTCAGGTACTAAACGCTCCCCAAGTGGCTGACTGTAATCAGATATAACTCTATAGCCCTTGATGCGTTCTGTGACGCTGACCAAGATAACCTCCTCCGCCGTGCAGCCCGTTGCTAGGGCTTCTACGTAGGGAAGAACACACTCCGCCAGCTTGGAGCCGTCTAATGGAACCAAAATATTTTTAAAAATTTCTCCTCCTATTCAGCTTTAATAATAAACAATATAAACAACCTCTCATTTTGATGTCAACAGCCCCAGTTTCAGAATACAATCTTACCCAAGACCTATGGTAAGCAAAGAGCAATGAATCTATTTATACTGAGAATTCTGTGTTGCAGTATAGGCAAAAGTTATTATAATATAACCGATAGTTACGATAACCGCAGGAAATTTTAGAAAAGGAGTTTAATATGACCGATTTATTTGATTTGAGGGGCAAGGTCGCTTTAGTGGTTGGTGGTGCCGGCGGGATTGGTCACGCTCTAGCTCTGGGATTAGCTGATTACGGCGCGGATGTCATCGTAGCAAGCCGTCGACTTGAGCACTTAGAGAAGGTAGCCGAGGAGATACGCAATAAAGGCAGGAAAGCGCTGGCGGTTACCGTAGATGTTACTCAGGAGCAATCAGTGGCGGATATGGTGAAGAAAATTTTGGAGGTATTTCCCCGCATTGATATTCTAGTGAATGCTGCCGGTTTGGCGATTCGCAAACCTGCCGACACTTTCCCAATTAATGAGTGGCAACAGGTCATGGATATTAACACCCGCGGGACCTTTCTCTGCTGCCAGGCAGTTGGACGGGAGATGATAAAACAGGGTGGCGGTAAGATCATAAACTTATCATCGGTGAGGGGTAGATATGGTCTCCCCGCAGACTATGCCGCTTATTGTGCCAGTAAAGGAGCGGTTGACACTCTGACGCGAACGCTGGCTTGCGAGTGGGCGAAGCATAATGTGCTGGTAAATGCGGTGGCGCCCACTATTGTGGAGACTGACCTTACCCGTCCCGCCTTAGCCGACCCTGAGTATGCCAAGAGGATGAGGTCTCGTATTCCACTTGGTCGCTGGGGAATGCCGGAGGATATTGTCGGTCCTACCATATTTCTTGCCTCAAAGGCGTCGGATTTCGTTACTGGGCAAATCCTCTATGTAGATGGCGGTGTGACTACCTGGTAGTAGTATATTAAGCAGTCAAAAAATTCAAGGAGGTTTCTATTGTGGGAAAAGTAAAGCTGGTTGATTTGAGTCACCCTTTTGGTGACAAAGTGCCTTTGTGGCCGTATTTTGCCGATGTCAAGATTGAGCGTATGCATTATCATGCCAAATCTGGAGTGCTCTCCCAGGTAATTACAACTACTATGCACTGCACCACTCACGCCGATTCGCCGGCACATGTGTTTGAGGGAGGAATGTTTACCGATGAGATTCCTCTGGAAAAGTACTACGGTACTGGAGTAATTGTGGACATCCCGAAGAAGAAGTGGGAAGTGATTACCCCAGAGGATCTAGAGAAGGCAAGACCTAAAATTGAAAAAAACGATATTGTCATTGTCCACACCCACTGGCATGCCAAATACTCAGATAGTGTGGAGTACTTTTGCTATTCGCCCGGACTGTACAAGGAGGCAGGCGAATGGTTCGTTGAAAAGGGAGTGAAGGCGGTCGGGGTTGACCAGCAAGCACTGGATCATCCGCTGGCTACAGCTATTGGTCCACATGGACCGGGCCCACTACGACCGGACATTTGTGAAGAGTATAAGAGGGAAACCGGACACGATGTGCTGGAGGACTTTCCTGAGTGGGAGCCCTGCCATAACCTGATATTGCGCAACGGCATTATGGGATGGGAAAACGTAGGTGGTGACATTGACCAAGTCGTGGGCAAGAGAGTCACCATTGCTGGCTTCCCTATCCGGTGGGTGAAAGGCGATGGGTCTATCGTGAGATTGGTAGCTATCGTGGATGAGGGCGACCAGTAGCCCCCGCTGTCTGAGCTGTCATATCAATGTCAGGAGGAGACGATTTATGAAAAAGATTAAATTGGATCAGGTTAAGCCCTATGAAGCCCCCGGGCATTTCAATATGGTTGCTCTCAGGCTGAGCGGTAAAGAGGAAACAGGAGCTGAGAAGTTCTGGGTAGGTCTTTCCCATTTTCTTCCCGGGGGTGGAGCCGAATTCGGCGCAACGCCAGCAGAGAAGTTCTACTTCGTCCTCAACGGAGAAATCACGGTTAAGACCAAGAAGGAAGAAGTTACTCTTGGTCCGTGGGATTCAGTTTACATCGCTCCCAATGAAGGGAGAGAGATAATCAATAAGACCAACAAGCCAGCGAGTATGCTGGTAGTTATTAACTATTAGATTGGTCTTCTCAGTCTGAGCGGTTCTGCTGCCAATGGGACTGAAACGAGGTAGCCTCAAGACAACCAGTGAGTGGAAAATATGAAATCAATAATAGTAGATAAGATATTATCAAAATCATTGATAATAGCAAATATGACCCTCTCAATAGTACTTCTTGGACTTAAGCTATCGTTAAGACGGGCAGCAATAATGCATCCGTCGTTCAAGAACCGCCTCAAAGAAAAAAATTTAACCGCACAAATAAAAGTTAAAGATAATTCAGTGGGTAGGTATTTTACCTTCAGTGACGGTAAGATTATTTCAAGAAGAGGAATCCATTCCAGCCCTGATGTTTGTATGACCTTCACAAGTGCCCGTTTGGGCGTGGAATTTCTCATGCCACCCAAGGATCAGTTGTCCATGATCAATGCCATGAAGAACTTTCAATTAGGGTTAGAAGGACCTGATGAGTTGACATATTGGTTTATGGAGACACTGAGTCAAGCTCTGACAGTCGGCACGAAATATGGAACGAATGTTGGTAATGGCGTAACCAGATATACCAGTAATACCAATGGCGGGCCGGTCTTTGTTTACGTGAAGGACGGTAAAATAATGCGAATCACGCCCATTGACTTTGATGACAGCGATGCAGCGCCCTGGACCATTAAGGCCAGAGGCAAAACGTTTACCCCTCCGCGAAAGACGACCATCTCACCCCATACGTTAGCATGGAAATCGATGGTCTATTCACCGGACAGGCTATTATACCCCATGAAACGGGTTGATTTTGATCCAAACGGCGAACGGAATTGCCAGAACAGAGGGATATCAGGCTATGAACGGATCAGCTGGGATGAGGCGACAGATATTGTTGCCAATGAGATCAAGCGAGTTAAGAGAGATTATGGTCCGGGTGCCATCCTGAACGGCAGTGGATCCCACCATACCTGGGGAATATTAGGCTACTGGTTAAGCGCCAGACTCAGGTTCTTTAACTCGATCGGTTTTACCCCCGTTGTCCATAATCCGGATAGTTGGGAGGGGTGGTACTGGGGAGCCATGCACCATTGGGGATACAGTATGCGGCTTGGTGCTCCAGAGACCTATGGCACGGTTGAAGATTGTCTTAAAGAATGTGAAATGGTGGTGTTCTGGTCGAGTGATCCGGAAGCCACCAGCGGAATCTACGCTGCGTTTGAAGGAACCGTTCGTCGTCAATGGCTGAAAGAGTTAGGTATCAAAATGGTACACATCGATCCATTCTATAATCACACGGCTGCCCTGCTTGGCGGCAAGTGGTTTGCCCCCAGGCCGGCAACAGGCAATGCTCTTGCCCTTGCCATTGCCTATGTCTGGATCACTGAAGACCTCTACGACAAAGAGTATGTCGCCAAGCGGACTACCGGGTTTGACGAGTGGAAAGACTACATCCTGGGCAAGGAAGACGGCATACCCAAAACCCCCGAATGGCAGGAAAATGAAGCAGGAATTCCGGCAAAAGATGTCCGGGCTTTGGCAAGAGAATGGGGAACCAAAAAGACTTACCTGGCAGCCGGGGGCTTGAGCGGTTTTGGCGGCGCCTGCCGCTGTGCCACTGGAAATGAGTGGGCTCGTTCCATGGTCTGCCTCATGGCTATGCAGGGTCTGGGCAAACCCGGTGTGAATATGGGTTGTATGCAACAAGGGGCACCAGTAGACGCCGGATTTTTCTTTCCGGGTTATGCAGAGGGGGGTCTGTCCGGCGACCTACAAGCTACAGCGCTGGCTGTCAGTATGTATCAGCGGATGCCTCAGCTCCCCACCGTAAATACGGTCTATCAGAGGGTACCAAGGCTGAATATTCCTGAAGCAATTCTGGAGAGTCATACGTCCGGTTATCCGACTGACACCAAGAGTATTGAAGGTCAGTTCCAAAAATTTGAGTATCCGGCACCAGGCAGTGCACCAATCCGGATGTATTACAAATACGGCGGCTCTCATTTCGGCACCATGAGCGAGACGAACCGCTACGTGAAGGCTTATCGCTCCGACAACCTGCAATTTGTGGTGAATCAGTCCATCTGGTTTGAAGGCGAGGCCAAGTTTGCTGATATCCTGTTGCCCGCCTGCACCAGTTTTGAGCGTTGGGATATTAGTGAATTTGCCAACTGTGGCGGGTATGTCCAACATAGCTTCACCCAGTGTAACCACCGTGTCGCCATCATGCAACACAAGTGTATCGAACCTCTGGGTGAATCAAAATCAGACTTTCAGATTTTCCTTGAGATTACAAAAAAGCTGGGGCTTTCAGCACCATTTTCCGAGGGCGCGACTGAATTTGACTGGTGCAAGCGACTATTTGATGGCACTGATCTCCCCAAGGTCATTTCATGGAAGAAATTCCTTAAGAAGGGTTACTATGTTATCCCCGCACCCAAGGAGGAGTTACGGGCGCCGGTATCCTTTAGATGGTTTGCCGAGGATAGACTAAAAGACACACCGGAGATAGCACCGTTACCGGCAGACTATACCGAGAAGTTTGGGAAAGGGCTTCAGACGCAATCGGGCAAGATAGAGTTTGTTTGTTCAAGCCTAAAAAGGTTTGATCCAGATGACCCGGAGAGACCGACCATGACTAAATATATTCCCGCCTGGGAAGGTCATCATACCACGGAGCTCTATGAAAAGTACCCGTTACAGTTGATAACCCCGCATCCCCGGTTCAGCTTCCACACCATGGGCGATGCTAAGGAGAGCTGGATCAACGAGATCAAGGACCATCGAGTCCTGATTGACGGTTATTACTACTGGATTGTCAGAATCAACTCGAAGGATGCTGCTGACCGGGGAATCAAAGAGAATGATCTGGTCAAGGTGTTCAATGACAGGGGAGCCGTAATTTGTGCGGCACAGGTGACCGAACGTGTTCCTCCCGGAATTGTTCACTCGTACGAATCTTCGGCAATCTATGACCCAGTGGGTGAACCGGGATATTCAGCAGACCGTGGCGGATGTATTAATCAATTGACTCCGAGCCGAATGATGATCAAAAAATCACACAGTATGGCAGCAAATTCATGCCTTGTGCAAATAGAAAAATGGACGGGGTCGGAGAGTATAAAATGAAAAAATGGCACATGATCATTGATGTGGAAAAATGCGAAGACTGTAATAACTGTTTCCTTGCCTGCAAGGATGAACATGTGGACAATGATTGGCCGGGATACTCGGTGTCACAACCCAGGCTTGGGCATAGGTGGATGAATATCATGAGGAAGGAAAGGGGACAATATCCTATTATTGATGTCGCCTATCTACCTGTCCCGTGCCTGCATTGCGATGATGCCCCCTGTATCAAGACAGCAGGGGACGGAGCCATATATAAGAGGGACGATGGCATCGTCATCATTGACCCAGATAAGGCAAAGGGACAGACAAATATTGTCGATTCGTGCCCTTACGGGGTCATCTGGTGGAACGAAGAGAGTAATGTACCGCAAAAATGCACCTTTTGCGCCCACCTGCTGGATGAGGGATGGAAAGAGCCCCGGTGTGTTCAGGCTTGCCCTACTGGAGCGTTATGCATGCGTTATGTCGAGGATTCTGAAATGCAGGACATCATCAAAGCTGAGAAGTTGGAAGCTTATGAGCCAAAATACAAAACAAAGCCACGTGTATATTACAAGAATCTGTATCGGTTTACCAAATGTTTCATTGGAGGTAGTGTTGCGGTTCAGGTAGATAGTAAAAATGAATGTGCCGAAGGCGCCAAGGTAACTTTGGTCGGCGCCTCAAATGAGAAAATTGCTGAGTTTGTGACCGATAACTATGGTGATTTTAAGTTTGATGACCTTGAAGAAAATAGCGGCAAGTACACACTCGAAATTGTTTATCCGGGCTATGAAAAGAAAACGCTTGAGGTTGACTTGAAGACGAGTCTTAATGTAGGGACAATCTTTCTATAGTTTTAGGTAAAAGTGTTGCGCGCCTTTTGCGATGAAGCGAAAGGGCACTGTTGGTATCTTCAGGTTATTTGTAAACCTCGCATTTTGGAAATTTTATAATAAATTAACGAGGTCTGATTTAAGGCTTTTATTTAATTCTTAATCAGAAAATTTGACTGTGTGACTTATGAATATTTGTTCCTATACGTTTGAAGAATATGTAAATCTGGTTAAATCCTTTCACGGATACGCTGCCCCGGGCGTGGTCATAGGGGGGTTTATGGTAGATCTGGCGTTCAAGCACCTTCCTAAAGACGGACTGTTTGATGCCATATGCGAAACCCCCGTCTGTCTCCCTGACGCAATACAGCTTCTCACCCCGTGCACCATAGGGAACGGATGGCTCAAAGTCATCAATATGGGTCGTTTTGCCTTAACCATTTATGAGAAATACCAGGGTGAAGGGATACGGGTTTTTCTGGATCCGACCAAGGTAGAAGTATGGTCCGAGATCAAAAGCTGGTTTTTCAAGCTAAAGTCTAAAAAAGAACAGGACTCAAAGCTCCTTATAGAACAGATCAGAGAAGCTGGATCAAATATCTGCGGCATCCAACGGGTTAAGGTTAACCCCCCTTTCAGGAAAAAACAGCGCCGGGGTGGATTAACCATTTGTCCCCTGTGTAGAGAAGCCTATCCGGTTGATGATGGGGAAGTCTGCCGTGCCTGTCAGGGTGGGACTCCATATATGGTATCCGAGGTTCCGGATGACCGCGGGGCTCCCAAGGAAAGGAAAAAGGGATAATCATGCTGCCCCCCAGAATAGAAAGGAGGTGGAATAGAATTGGCAAAAGCTATTATTTCAGCAGCGATAACTGGTAGCATACATACTCCGAGCATGAGCCCATACTTACCCATCACGCCAAAGCAAATTGCCGATGAGGCAGTGCGAGCTTATGAGGCTGGAGCTGCAGTGGCTCATATTCATGCCCGTAATCCGGAAACGGGACAACCTAGTTCTGATGTGGAATTAATGAGGGAAATAGTTGGCAATATAAAAAGCAGATGTAATATGGTTATTTGCGTAACCACAGGTGGGGGTCTCGGGATGACTGTCGAGGAGCGGCTCAGGCCGATACCTCTCCTCAAGCCCGAGCTTGCCTCATGTAATTTTGGGTCGATAAATTTTAATATATCCCGAGGTACGGAAATAGTAGACACCTTTAAGTATGATTGGGAACCGAAATATTTAGAGATGACAAAAGACCTTATCTTTCCTAATACATTTAAGTCACTGGAGCAGTATTTGAAAACTTTTGCCGAAAATGGGACAAAGCCGGAAATAGAAATATACGATACCGGCATGATTTATAACCTAGCCTACATGCTCGAGAAGGGGCATCCTATTAAAAAACCTGTTTATCTTCAATTTGTCCTAGGCATTCTAGGATCCATTCAACCGTCAGCAAGTAATCTGGTATTCCTTTATAATACTGCTCGTGAAGCAATCGGCGACTTTGTTTGGTCAGTTTGTGCCGCTGGTCGGACTCAGATGCCAATGTGCACCATGTCACTGATTATGGGTGGTAATGCCCGAGTTGGTATGGAGGATAGCCTTTACGTTGGTAAGGGAGTCAAAGCTAAGAGTAATGCTGAACAGGTAGAAAAGATTGTGAGGATAGCTCGGGAGTTAAGCTTGGAACCAGCTACACCCGATGAGGCAAGAGAAATTCTAGGTCTTAAAGGATTAGATAAAGTAAACTTCTAAAGGTAGGCTTGAGTGAGTTAAAGCCAAACGCTAAAGGAGTGAGTGCTGTGAAGGTGCCCATTTGGGAGCCCTCCGAGGAAATTAAGAAACAAGCTAACCTGACCTGGTTCACTAGCTTTGTCAATGAAAAATATGGTCTTACGATTGACTCGTATGATGAGCTATATGACTGGTCAGTTGAGAAGATACCTGACTTTTGGGCGGCTATGTGGGAATTTGCCCCAATCAAAGCCTCTCGCCAGTATGACGAGGTGGTTGACGACTTAAGTAAGTTTCCCGGTGCTAAGTGGTTTGGTGGTGCCAGATTGAATTTTGCTGAGAACCTGTTGAGATACAGAGACGACCATCTCGCTTTCATATTCAAAGGAGAAACTCAGAAATCTGCCAGGATGAGCTATGCCGAACTTTATGATTCCGTGGCTCGTCTTGCCAAATCTCTGCGCAATGTAGGGGTTAAGCCTGGAGACAGGGTAGTGGCTTATATGCCTAATTTAATAGAGACCGCTACTGCTATGCTGGCTACTACCAGTATTGGCGCGGTATGGTCTTCTTGTGCTACTGATCTCGGTGCGCAGGCAACTCTGGAGCGTCTTGGTCAAATTAAACCAAAGGTTCTATTCACGGCCGATGGCTATTTTTATAAGGGGAAGACCTTTAATTCCTTAGCTAACGCTGGCGAGATTGTCAGGGGAATACCCTCTTTGGAAAAAGTTATCGTGGTTCGTTATACGGGAGAAAAAACTGATATCAGTCATATTCCTAACTCTGTGTATTATGATCAATTCATAGCTGGGGAAGAGCAACCTGAAATTCAATTTGAGCAGTTACCTTCTGATCACCCTCTATTTATCATGTTTTCCTCAGGAACAACTGGTAAGCCAAAGTGCATGGTTCAGGGAGCTGGCGGAGTCCTCATCAATCATTTAAAGGAGTTGATACTTCATACCGACTTAAAGCGAGAGGATACAATCTTCTACATAACCACTTGCAGTTGGATGATGTGGAACTGGCTGCTTAGTTCCTTAGCCATAGGAGCTACCATAGTATTATATGATGGTAACCCCAATTATCCTGATCCGGGTGCCATGTGGAAACTGATACAGGATGAGAAGATAACAATTTTCGGTACCAGTGCCAGTTACATCAACTATCTTAGAACTGAGGGGCTTGAGCCTGGAAAGGATTATGATTTGTCATCACTGCGGGAAATATCCCAAACCGGTTCAGTTCTTTCGGCTGAGGGTTTTGAATACATATATAAAGCCATTAAAGCAGACCTACACTTTAATTCTATTTCTGGCGGCACAGATATCAATGGCTGTTTTGCTATCGGGAGTCCTACTCTCGCTGTGTATGCTGGTGAATTACAGAGGGCAGCTTTGGGAATGAAGGTGAATTGTTATGATGAAAAAGGTAGCCCAGTACTTGACCAAATGGGAGAGCTTGTCTGTGAAGCTCCTGCCCCCTCCATGCCACTTTATTTCTGGAATGATCCGAATGGCGAGAGATATAAAGAGGCTTACTTTAGTATTTACCCGAGGGTATGGCGTCACGGAGATTACATCATGATTCATAGTGATACTAGGGGAATAACCTTTTTTGGTCGCTCTGACGCTGTCTTAAAACCCTCAGGAGTTCGCATTGGCACCGCTGAAATATATAACCAAGTAGAGAAGCTAGAGGAGGTTGCCGATAGCCTGGCTATTGGACAGGAGTGGAAAGGCGACCAGCGTATTATCCTCTTTGTTAAACTCGCTACGGGATACAACTTAACAGACGATTTGCAGAATAAAATTAGAAAAACCCTTCGTGAAAATGCCTCTCCGCGGCATGTTCCGGCTAGAATTATTGAAGTGTCGGACATCCCTTATACGCTCAACATGAAGAAAGTGGAAATCGCGGTCACGAACATAATACATGGTAGGGTAGTCGTAAATAGGGATGCTCTAGTTAATCCGAAGTCATTGGATTATTACGAAAGCATTGTTCCTGACCTTCAAAGTGAGTGATACTATCCTAGAGAGAATAGAAGAAGTTGCTCTGGCGACATCTAGTTCAAAGAGAATGCTTTAGCGGAAATAGTTAATGAGCCGGTTACTGCTGATGACCTAGGTGAAAATCACACTAGATGGGGAGCAAAAAACATGGTGATTAAAGCAATAAACCCGACAACAGGTGAAACGATAAAAGAAACAGTAATATACTTTCCCCAGTCTAGCATTGTGGTCACTCCGCTTTGTTAGACTTGCCCTGGCTAGTGTCAGCTAGTCTAGGGTATTTTATTTGCCCAGAGACTGGGGCAAGCGTTCAGCTTGGGCTTTGTGTGTATTCGGTTGTTAAGGTGCTTTTGTGTTTGTCAGTTTCACTATTGCACAAAAGCCTATTTTGTAAAATTAGAGGAAGCAATTGCATCCTTCATACTCTCTGGCATGCTCAAAAGCCTGACAAAAAGAAAAGACCTCCACGACTAGGAGGCCAACTCGAGAAAATAAGCGAAGGACTATAAGCTGCTCTTGAATTGTCTGTTTGGAGTTTACTTCAGATTATTTGATGAATTGTCCAGTATCGGAGGTTACTGCCCCAAGATGGAACACCGAGGGTTTAATGATGTATAATTTTACTATAAGCTCTAGATAATCAGGTATGCGATACTTCACGATCCGGCATCTAATAGTAAATACCGAATCTGAGTAAGCGTCCTGGCAAGGATGTTTCCCGTAATGAGGCGTGAACGGTGAAATTACTGACAAACCTAACTCTGGGGAAAAAGATTACTCTCCTGACTACGCTAGGGCTGCTACTGGGCATTGGAGTATTTAGCTCTTTGGGCATGGGAGCGGTGAACAAGGCTACCGAAACCATGCTTCAAGACCGGCTGACTACTGCCCGCCTGGTAGCCGACTACCTGGACGAAGCGCTGGGGCGTGCTCTCGTTGAGCTGAAAAACACTGCCCAGATGATAGAAAGTGACGGGGCAAAGGATAACTTTGAACCACAGATAGAAGAACTTGAGGACACCTATTCCCGGTTGTCCATTTATACTCATAGCATCTATCTCCTCAATGAAAGAGGGCAGGTTATATGGAGTGAGCCAGAGGATTTGGGGATAGCAGATATTGATATTTCCTCCTATCCTAGCATCAGCCAAGCTATAAGTAGTGGTGAGCCCAGTATCTCTGGGCTTACTTCATTGCCGGTGACTGATACCCCGGTGGTTTTTCTTACTAGTCTCACTAAACAGGGACAACAAGGGAGCAAAAGTGTGCTCGTGGTGGCTATTGACCTAGCTCAATCGAGTATCGGCGGCTTCGTCCGCCCCATAAGACTGGGAGAGACAGGCTATGTCGAGATTGTAGACCAGAACGGGATTGTCGTCGCCAGAACTGAGCCTGGGCCTAAGCTGGCTCCTTTTGAGAAAAGCGACCATAGTGGTCGCTTTGCCAGGCTGATTAGTGCTGGAGAGCCGACCCGCGGGGTGTGTCATACCTGTCATGAACCAGGGCAAAAGGTGGACAGGAAGGATGTGCTGGCCTTCGTTCCCCTCTCCAAGGCCAACTGGGGTGTTGTCATCCGGCAGTCAGAGGAAGAAGCACTCGCCCCCACTCGTGAATTGTATCAAAATCTGCTTCTCTTCGGAGTAGGATTGGTCGTTGTTAGTCTCCTGTTTGTGGCAGTAACCACACGAGATATCGGCAGCCGTATTAGGATGCTTACCACCGCTTCCCAAAGGATAGCCGAAGGGGACTTAAGCAGCCCGGTTACCACCTTAGGTAAAGACGAAGTCGGCATACTAGCCCAGACTTTTGACGACATGCGGACCAAACTGAAGACCTCTTATGGTGAGCTAGAGCAAAGGACGAAAGAGCTCTCTTCGCTACTCTCGGTGTCGGAGATTCTAACCTCCACTCTTGATTTATCCCGTCTTCTAGATGCGGTGGTGGTTAAAGCGGTGGAGATTATCTCTGGGGCAGATGGTGGAGCGTTGCTTCTCCAAGGTGCCGACCAAAGTGGTCTAGTGGTGCAGTCTGCGGTTGGGCTGGACAAAGGAACTCATTCTCAGTTTATATTTAGCGGTAATGAGCTTTCATCAGGCTCGATTTCGGAGCCGACAGATGATGATAGCCAAGATAGGGTCAAAGCGGCAGTTACTGCGTTTCTTCAGTCTGATGCTTTACGCCCGAAAGCGCAGAGCCATATTTGTGGTCAGGTATGCCATCAGGGCCGGCATATTGGAAGCCTTGTTATGATAAGCTTTCGGGATACTCAAGCCTTCTCTGAGTCGGATCGTCGTCTTGTCCAGGCTATAGCCGATTATATCGCCATAGCCATTGAAAGGGACCAGCTGACCAATGAGGCGGAGGAGGCAAGAGCTCTGCATGAGGCGGACCGATTAAGGTCTCAGATTATTTCCTCAGTCTCCCATGAGCTACGGACCCCGCTTACTCTCATCAAGGGCTATTCCACCTCATTGCTTCGTCAAGATGCCTCTTGGGAAGAGGAAACCCAGCGAGAGTTCCTCCAGATTATCAATGAGAAGACTGATGAACTGCGCGACCTGATTGACAAGCTCCTGCAATCAGCCAAACTAGAAGCCGGAGCCCTCAAACTGGAAAAGGAGCCGGTACTGATCCCCCGACTTGCCCAGAAGGTTGTGGATGAGATTGCCCCACGAGCCAAGAATCATAAGTTCACCCTGCAATTTTCGCCTTCTTTCCCTGTGATTGAGGCTGATGTTCGGTGTATGGAACAGGTATTGCGCAACCTGACAGAAAACGCGGTAAAATACTCGCCAGAGGGTGGTGAGGTTACCATAGCTGGTGAGACCAGAGATGGTAAAGTCGTGGTCAGTGTCAGTGATCAGGGGATAGGCATCCCCCCAGAACACCAAGATAAGGTTTTCGAGCGATTCTACCGGGTCGATAGCTGGGTAACCCATAGCACCCCCGGTAGCGGACTCGGACTCTCCATTGCCAAAGGTCACGTTGAGGCTCATGGTGGCGAAGTCTGGCTGGAAAGTACCGTCGGTAAGGGAAGCAAATTTTGTTTTAGCTTGCCCTTGGACAAAGTCGAAGACAGCGAATAAAAATCAGAAGGGAAGGCATTAGATGGGGGAAAAAACCTCGGTTCTATTGGTTGATGATGACCCTCAGCTAATCAGGTTGGTGCGCGCCAACCTGGAATCGGTGGGCTACCGGGTTTTGATAGCCATGGACGCTTGTTCCGCCCTTAAGCTTGCCGAAATAGAGATGCCGGACATGATTATCTTGGATATCATGTTGCCGGAGATAGACGGATATGAGCTCTGTCAGCGAATCAGAGAGTTCTCAGCTACACCAATCATCATGCTCACCGCCAAAGTAGAAGATACTGACAAGGTGAGGGGGCTGAAATTAGGCGCTGACGACTACCTGACCAAGCCGTTTAGCGTTCAGGAGCTGCTCGCCAGGATAGAAGCAGTGCTACGGCGCACCGGGTCCTCGGAAGAAGCCAAAGTGCCTCCTACCTTCACCTGTGGCGATGTTTGCGTTGATTTCGCACAACGTAGAGTGACGGTGCAGGGGCAGGAGGTAGCATTGACGCTCACCGAGTATAAGCTCTTGTGCCAGCTGGTGAGCAATGCCGGGCGGGTGATGCTGCATCATGAGCTGCTGACCAGAGTGTGGGGAGCCGAATATCAGGATGAGCTGGAGTACCTCAGAGCTTATATTCGCCATCTGCGACAAAAGATAGAGGAAAATCCACACCAGCCCAAATATATCCTTTCCAAACCCGGCATTGGCTACATGTTTGTCTCCCCAGCGTAGAGTTCCGCCAGCCGCCTTTTAGAAAGGTGCCTCCATTAGTAAGGAGGCGCTTTTTATTTGCCCGTTTGCCTGAGATTTTTCACGAATTTTTCACTTTTTGTGCCCTATATTTTATGTTTTTTTCATTTCCGAGCAAGTAGAATCCACAGGAAATCAAGGTGAGATATGCCAGCCAAGTTTCAAGGTGTAAAGCGTCTCTCAGTTCTGGTCGTTGATGACGACCAGAAGATAAGCAAACTGATCAGGCGCAATCTGGAAGGCGGAGACATTCGGGTTGTGGAAGCAGCCAGTGGCTTTGACTGCATCAGAATAATTCATGATACGCAGGTCGACCTTATTCTTTTAGACCTCACCTTGCCCGACTTCAACGGCTGGGGTATCCTGAGCCTCCTCAGACTGACCGAACCGCTGCGTCACATACCGGTAATTGTGGTCACGGTGGAACCGCCGGACGTAGCTTTGATAGAGAAGCTCAAGCCTGATGACTATATTCAAAAACCCTTTGATATGCGTGACCTACTGATGCGGGTGCGAAAGGTTATCCGCTGAAGAGCGCCAATTAAGGCGTGGTTGGCCAAGTTACGTGATGGAGGTGCCCATGAGAGACACCAAGTGATAAATAGAGAAACATCAGGTTAAAAACAAAAAGGAGGAATTGAGTATGAATGCGTGGATTATCTTTCTTATCATTGTAGCTGCATTGGTGATACTGGCGGCGGCTATCAAGATTGTGAAACAGTATGAGCGCGGGGTGGTGCTTCGCTTCGGGCGACTGGTCGGAGTCAGGAACCCCGGCTTCAACGTGATTATCCCCTTTGTTGACCGCATGACCAAGATTAGCCTCCGTATTGTCCCCTATGTCCTGGAACCGCAAGAGGTGATAACCAGGGACAATGTAACCGTCAAGGTCGATGCCGTGGTCTACTTTATGGTGGTTGACCCAGTGAAAGCGGCGATTAATGTTGAGAACTACCGAGAAGCTATCATTCAGCTCGCCCTAACCACCCTCAGGAGCGTTCTGGGACAGTCAGAGCTGGACGAACTGCTTGCCCACCGTGACCAGATAAACTTGAGACTGCGGCAGATTATTGACAAAGAAAGTGAGGAGCCATGGGGGGTCAGTGCCACGCTGGTGGAGGTTAAGGATGTTCTCCTTCCCGAGGCGATGCAGCGGGCGATGGCCCGGCAGGCTGAGGCAGAGCGGGAAAAGCGAGGCAAAGTTATCCATGCCCAAGGTGAACGGCTAGCTGCGGAAACCTTAGCGGAAGCGGCTAAGATTATCCAAACGCAGCCGATAGCATTGCAGCTACGCTACCTCCAAACCTTGGTCGAGATGGCCGGCGAGAGAAATAGCACCGTCATTCCGCTGACAGTGGATATCCTTGGCGCCTTGTCCAACAGGGCAACCCCGTCCAAAGAGTAGACGGGAACCAAAGCAATCTTAGCAAGGTGAACTATGACGATGCGAGGTAGCAAGTGGTGAGCTTTGATTGGAAAGATAAATCTTTATCAAGGGGGGAAGCTAAACCTAAATCCAAATTTGAAGGTGAACCTATATCCAGAAGAAGATTCTTGGGCTATGCAACTATTGGGATAGGAGCGGTGATTACCGCTTTGATGGGGATTCCCCTTATCGGGAGCCTAATTTCACCAGTCTTACACAAAAAAAGGGGATGGTCGGGGTGGGTAGAGTTGGGCAAGATAGAGGATTTTGAGGTGGGGCGACCAACCATGGTGCAGTGGACCACCGCCAAAATAGATGGCTGGGTTATGGAAACAGCGCCCAGAGCAGTTTGGGTGGTAAAGCAAGATGAGGAGAACTTCACCGTGTTTAACCCAAGGTGCACTCATCTGAGTTGCGCTTACAGCTGGAAACTGAAAGGAGAACCACATCAAACCGCCTATGGCTCAGCCATGCCTGATAAAGACCACTTCTTTTGCCCGTGCCATGATGGCATATTTGACATTGATGGCACGGTGCTGGGTGGTCCGCCACCCCGCCCCCTGGATACCCTTTCTGTGAAAGTAGAAGATGGCAAACTTTTCACCATCTATAAGGATTTCCGAGCCGGTATCGCCGAGAAGATTGAACTCTAAGTTTATGGGAAAGAGGGCAAGTGCTAGGACGAATCTACGATGTAATAGATAAACGCCTCAATATCAAGAAGGCGATTGATAACCAGTTAGACCATCCGGTACCGGAGCATGCGAATCCCCTCAAGCACCCTAGTGCCTTCGTTTATTGCTTTGGCGGCATCGCTGCTTTCATCATCCTGCTGATGTTCCTGACCGGACTTTTTCTGATTATCTATTATGTCCCCTCCCCCGACCATGCCTATGACTCGGTACAATACATAATGAATAATGTTACTTTGGGTTGGTTGGTCCGTGGCATTCACTACTGGGGTGCCAGTGCCATAATAGTCATGGTGGTGCTCCACACACTGCGTGTCTACTTTCACGGAGCATACAAGAATCCAAGAGAGTTGAACTGGGTGGTTGGCGTGCTGCTTCTTTTAATCGTCCTGGGTTTCAGTTTCACCGGTTACCTTCTCCCGTGGAATCAAAGGTCCTACTGGGCAACCTCGGTAGGTACCAGCATGATTAGCTTGGTGCCTTTCATTGGCGACTATCTCCTTAAGCTGGTGAGGGGAGGAGCTGAGGTTGGTGCTGTGACTTTAGTTCGCTTCTATGCCATCCATATCGGGTTTTTGCCGGCGATACTCCTGTTCTTACTTGGTTTGCACTTCTTTATGGTGCGAAGGCAAGGAATCTCTCGTCCCTTGTGAAGATAAGCCAAAGGGAGGGGAAAAGGTGCTAGAAAGACGTAAACCCCAAGAGAAGCGTGAGACATTCTGGCCCGACCATGCCTTTATGGGGGCAATAGTGATGCTTGTAGTTTTCCTGGTGCTGGTGCTAATAGTTGTGTTTTTCCCGCCAGCACATGAAAGCGTAGCCCGACCAATGGACACAAGCTACATCCCCCGACCGGAATGGTACTTTCTGTTCCTCTTCAAACTACTCGAATTCTTCCCCGGCGAACTGGAGTTTGTTGGTGCCGTTATTGTGCCGGCATTAGCCATCCTAGCCTTACTTTTATTACCCTTTTTTGACCGAAGTCCGATAATGAGACCCTTCCGGCGACCGTTAGCCTCCGGGATTGGTCTTTTTGTCATCGCGACCATCATTTTTTTGACCGTTCAGGGGATAGCTGCAGCACCACCCTCAATGTCTTCCCGCTCCGCCTATATTGAATTAGGGGACAAATTATATCATGAGCAGGATTGCGCCAGTTGCCATGCCATAAATGGAGTAGGCGGAACCATTGGTCCTGACCTTGCCGGGCTGACGGAGCGGCGAACCCTGAGCTGGATTCACAAATACTTGGAAGACCCTCTGGTGATTAATCCAAACTCAGCCATGCCCGGTTACCTAGGGGCATTGACTCACGAGGAAATAGAGAGCATCTCGCTGTATCTCACAACTCTGAAGAAAACCTCAGCCGAGGTACCCCAGACCCCCGAGGAAGCAGCACCAGCGCCACCGGCGCCAACCACCCCTCCTCAGGTGCCGCATTCCCTAGAGGGACGCCTCTCCTGTTTGCTTTGTCATGAAACTGGCATCGGGGGCGTGCCCAAGGTTCCTTCTGATCACAGTGGCCGCGGTAACGATTTGTGCCTGAACTGCCACTAAACTGAGTAAAAGGATATGAACAGGGTAAGTTTTAACTACAAAGCAGTGGTGGGGAAAGACCAAAAATGATCCATTTGAAAAGGGCCGGAGCATTATTATCAGTGGTACTCATATTTATTTTCATTGGGCTGAGAGTGATACCGGCTCCCGAGTTCCTTACTGAATACGGCTTTCGCCCCAGGGATAACGAGGGGAACCGGGAGCAGTGGGCAAGCCTGCCCGTCCAATATATCAGCTCCTCGGTATGCGTTGATTGCCACCCAGACAAACATGATATGTGGGAGAAGGGCAACCATCGGACAATTAGCTGCGAGAATTGCCATGGCCCAGCAATGACCCATGCCAAAACTGGAGCACCTCTTGCCCTGAATACCTCGAGAGAGCTCTGCGGATTATGCCATGCCAAGCTTGTTTCCCGGCCTAGCAACTTCCCCCAGGTGGATATAGAAGAGATGGGGGGAAATGCCGAGTGTGTTACCTGCCATGACCCGCATGAACCCAGAGCCGGGATGCCACCCCAGGTGCCACATACATTAGAGGGACGCACTGAATGCCAGTTGTGCCATGGGCCTCATGAGCCTTGGACTGAACCGCCCCCTGAGATTCCCCATACCCTAGAGGGACGCACTAAGTGTCTGTCGTGCCACGGTCCCAAGGAATTCAGAGGAGCAACACTACCTCGAATTCCACATACCTTAGAGGGGCGCACCGATTGCCTGACGTGCCATAATACCGGTGCCATCAAGCCTGTCCCGGAAGACCACGTCGGGCGCACCAGCATTACTTGCACCACCTGCCATCAGCTAGCCGAAGCATCAACCTCGGCATCGGCACTACTACCAACTCCCGCGCCCGTCAGTGCACCGCCCATAATACCACACGCCCTGGAAGGACACGATGACTGCCTGATGTGCCATGCCAGTGGCGCCATTGCCGTTTCTGTCGAGCATGCTGGGCTCACTAGCGACGTCTGCTTGAATTGTCATCGGACTGGGCAAGGAGAGCGTTAGAAATGAAGATTTCCCGACGGGATTTTATCAAAATGGGGGCCAAGGGTTTGCTGGGGGGGATGCTTGTTTACAACATGCCGCCTCTGCTGCGCCAGTTTATGCAGGGCGAATTTAGCCAGCCGGCGGCAGCAGCGAACTATAGCCAATACGATTTGGAGAAACATTACTGGGGATTTGTCTGTGATAACGAGAAATGCATCGGCTGTGGTAGGTGCGTCGTCGCCTGTAAGTTAGAAAACAAGGTGCCCTGGAAGCCTGAATACAACCGAACCTGGGTAGAGAGATACGTCATCACTGCCGATGGGGAAATCTTCGTGGACTCTCCAAATGCCGGCCGAGACGGATTCACCGCTAAGTACCAGGGTCTCGAGGTCTGGAAAAGCTTTTTTGTGCCCAAACTATGCAACCAGTGCGATAATCCCCCGTGCGTCACGGTTTGTCCGGTTGGCGCCACCTATCAGACGGATGACGGTGTTATCCTAATTGACCAGGACCGCTGCATTGGCTGCCGGTACTGCATTCAGGCATGCCCCTATGGGGCTAGATTTTTCCTCCCCGAGAAAGGGGTGGTCGATAAATGCACCTGGTGTTACCACCGAATTACCCATGGACTGGTCCCTGCCTGCATGGAAGTGTGTCCGGTAGGGGCAAGAGTTTTTGGTGATCTGCATGACCCTGAGGGGCAGGTGACCAAAATACTTAGAGAGAGGCACGTCTACGTTTTGAAACCGGACTTGGGAACCGAGCCGAAGGTCTATTACATTGGCTTCGAAAAGGGGGTGCATTAAACCGTGTCTGGATTCGTCTTTCCTAACGAAACCGTGATACAGTGGGATTTGCTCATTTTTATTTACCCCTTTATCACCGGACTGGTGGCTGGTGCCTTTGTTGTCTCATCACTTCACCACGTGTTCGGGCTAAAGGTACTTAAGCCGGTGGCCCGCTTTTCCCTGGTTGTGGCGTTGGCTTTTCTGGTGATTACACCCCTACCGTTAATTATCCATCTGGGACGACCCGAAAGAGCACTGGAAATGTTCCTGACGCCGAATCTTACCTCGGCCATGGCGGCTTTTGGCTACATATGGTTTTTCTACCTGCTGCTGGTACTTCTAGAAGTCTGGCTCATTTTTAGGCCAAACATCGTGAGATACGCCAAATCGAGCGAAGGCACCAAGAAAACCATTTACTCCGTGTTAGCCTTGGGCGTCTATGATACTTCAGAAGAATCCGTGGCCATTGATAAGAAGCTAATTAAAGTACTGGCCTTTATTGGCATCCCGGCTGCCTTTCTCCTTCACGGTTATGTTGGCTTTATCTTCGGGGCGGTTAAGGCTAATCCCTGGTGGTCAACACCACTTATGCCCATCATCTTCCTGACGTCAGCCATAGTTTCGGGCATAGCCCTGCTGATTGTGATGTACATCGCCGTGGCCAAAATCAGACGAGCACCCCTGGACCACGCCTGCTTACATTCCTTGGCTCTGTGGTTAGGGGGGTTCTTAAGCGTGAATGTAGTTTTGGAAGGTCTGGAAGTCTTCTCCATGTTCTATGAGGCCGAAGAGAGCTGGGGAATCATCTCCCGGCTGATCACCGAAAAGATTGCCTTCAGCTATTTTGGCGTCCAGTTTATCCTGGGCTCGGTGTTGCCGTTATTCGTTTTGGGGTTCGTTGAATTAAGCAGACTCGGCGAAGACATCAAGATGCCGATAAGAGCGCTAACGGCCAGTTTTGCTCTCATTGGAGTCTTGGCCATGCGCTGGAACGTGGTCATCGGGGGGCAGTTAATTTCCAAAAGTCTCAGGGGGTTCACTAGTTATACGCCACCCCTGCTGGGGCTAAACGGCATAATTGTAGTCATAGTGTTACTGCTAATGCCGCTGGTGATTTTTGCCGTGCTGGTCTATTTAATTCCTCCCTGGCAGGAGGAGGTTAAGCTAACGGAGCGGAAAAGGTTAGGCTTTTAAAGGGAAACCTTAAGTAAAGAAAAGCGCAAAGGAGGATTGAGCAATGGTTACGCAGAGACCTTCGTATATCAGTATACTGCGCATCGGGGGAGCCTTCTTGGCAGTTTTCAGCGTGGTTGTGGCTGCGCTCATTCTATATGTTATACCCATTGCCTGCAGCTTCGTTGGCAACCTCCAACTAGTTGTGCTGGGCTTCCTCTTCGTTGGCGGGGTGCTCTCTTTCTTTGTGGGACAAGGCCTGGCGCGGAGAAGGAGAAGGTAGAGAAGCTGACCGGGGATGCTCTTAAGTAGCAATATAGCTAAACTTGGTGGAGCTGGGGTGACAATAGGCAGAACTTTTGAGCTGGCTTTTAATCTGACCGTCTAGATCCCTAGCTCTCATCGAAGATAATTGTAGCAATAAAGTGCATAGGGTGCAAGGGGAACTAGTAATGTCACCGTATCGTGCATCCCATCGGGTAACCTTTCGATGTTTTGTTGATTGCTCCCAATACACGTGCTACCATTGCCTTGAAGGGACGATGAACGAGGCTGGAATCCTTCGTGATAAAAGGGAGTAGAACATTGCCGAGGTCTCGGGGCGACTATTGGTTGAGGTACTTGGATGGCCCGATGAGAGTATCAAAACTGGGGAGAGATTTGATATTCTGCTTCTTGATGAGTTTGACCATCCTGCCGTCACAGTAGAAACGAAAGCCCCTTACCATCGTTCCACGAAAGAAGAGCAAGAAGCGTTCCGGAAACGACTGCCTTTTTATCCTACTCTGCGAACAGCATTTTTTACTAATGGTCCTGAATGGGATCGTCTAGACTTGGTCTCAATTGAAGGTGAGCAAAAGATACATGCCGAGGTTAACTTGGAGATATCACAAGCGAATGCTGAACGAGCGGAGTCCTTCTTTGCGCCTCTTCGTGGTGACCGCTATTTCCAATGGGGAAAACGGAATCGTAGCCGTGTCACCCAGACTCTCCTAACCTTACCTGTCCAATCATAGGGGTGCAGTCCACTCTCCGTTGCCGGGGAGATGCCTGCCCGCTACCGTCGGTGATTTGCATTATCATAAGAATGTAAAGAAAGCATAATATTAGGCGTTAGGATGAGATGAAAATGAAAGGGGTCACTATTCTTGTTGTTTTAGCATTACTTGCGTTTATGGTTGGCTGCGCCCCGCCACCACCTGCCCCGGAACCTAGCCCAGCGCCTCCAACGCCAGTTCCGTCTCCCGCTCCGGTACCAGGACCGTCTCCTCCACCTCCCCCAGTGCCAGCGCCTGCTCCAACACCTAGCCCAGCACCGACTCCACCTGCAGTCCCCACGCCAAGCCCGCCACCACCGCCACCAACTGTGGTAAAAGGCGACGGCTTCGAAATTATTTATGACTCCTCAATCCACCAA